>JAHLFS010000024.1 GCA_018883675.1 Candidatus Paralactobacillus gallistercoris
TGGTTGCTGAACAACGTCCTTTTGAAATTATTGCGCAAGTTGCGTACGAAGCTATTGGTAGTAGTGGTCAAAATACTATTCCACGGAATGATCAACCATCAGCAGTTGATGTTCGTCACCCATCGGCATCATCGCAACCGTCAATGAGTCGACGTGCTCGGCGTAATGATCATATTGATCGATTTTAATAAAAAACTGGCAATTAAATTGCCAGTTTTTTTATTAATTATTATTTTCATCAGTTACTACATATTTTTGTAAGCGGGCGGCAGTTGCTTCCTTAACTTCAACCGTTAATTTGGTTCCTTCGTTAGTATATTCTTTACTAATAATATGATTATTACTTTCAAGGCGACTAACGATTTGACCATCGGTAAAAGGAATCATAAAGGTAACCTTGTGATAATCGGTAAATAATTTTCTTTCAATCATTTGTGCTAGTACCTTTAATGATTGTTCATCCCGAGCGGAATAAATTAATTCATCACCATTAATTTCCGGATAAGGTGTATTCGGTTTTAAATCAGCTTTATTAAAACCAATAATCATTGGTCGTTGGGTAATGCCAATTTCTTCGAGTGTTTTGGCAGTTGTTGCCATCATATCAGGATAGTTCGGATCAGCATAGTCAACGACTTGAATTAATAAATCAGCTTCAGCAGCTTCGGCTAAAGTAGCTTTAAATGATTCAACTAAATTATGGGGTAAGTTGCTGACAAAACCAACCGTATCGCTTAACAAGAAGTGACGATGGGATGGTAAGGTAATTTCACGGACGCTGGTATCCAAAGTGGCGAATAACATGTTCTTTTCGAATACTTGTTTATGATCGCCTTCCTGATTGAATAAGCGTAATAAACCATTCATTGTGGTCGATTTACCAGCGTTGGTGTAACCGACTAAGGCTACTGTTGGTAAGGCATGTCGTTTACGTTGCGCTTTTTGAATTTGTTGTTCTTTTTCGGTTTCTTTAATAACTTGTCGTAAATGACTAATTCGTTTTTTAATAACCCGGCGATCTAATTCCAACTGGGTTTCACCAGTACCACGGTTAGATACCCCACCGGTACCACCACGTTGCTGATCCAAAGTATTAGCTGATGGGTGCAAACGTGGTAATTGATACTGTAATTGTGCAATTTCGACTTGTGTTTTCGCTTGTTTAGTATGTGCCCGCATCGCGAAAATTTGGAGAATTAATTCGGTACGATCCATAATGTGTGTACCTAATAATTTTTCCAAATTATTAATTTGTGAAGGCGTCAACTCGTTATTAACAATAATTGTAGTTGCGTCTTTTTCAGCCGCTAAGGCTTTAATTTCCCGAATTTTACCATGACCAAAATAAGTGCCTAAATAAGGCTTTTCAATGTTTTGACGCACTTCACCAACAACTTCCATGCCGTTACCACGTGCTAATTCAGCTAGTTCATGCATCGTGTAATTGAAGTCATCTTTGTGCATACTAATACCAGTTACAAGAACTTTTTCTGGTTTTTCAGTGATTTCCATACTTTAAATGTATTACCTCGAATAAAATAAATTGTTGATATCTATGGATAGTGTAGCACAAAAAAACGGCGAAACCGCAATTATATCCGTTTTTCAGACGTTAGGTGTTAAAATAACGATGAAAATAACGAAAGTAGGGATTTAAATGCTATCACGACGACAACATGCACACATTACTTTACAACAAACACTACGGCGACGCGGGGTAGCGCGGATGCAGCGCGAACACGGCGAAAATGGGTTAATTATGGCAATTATTAATCGTAGTTTTTCAAATAATATGCTGCGGTTTGATATGATTTTATTTGCGTTTGTTTTGTTAACGGTTCATGGGATGTTTCCGCATTTTTGTCCAGTATTGTTATCAAAACCTAATATTGTGCTGTTTGACATTATGGCTTTAATTAGTTATGCAGTATTAGTTTTTCATCGCAGTGGTAGTTTTGGCAAGGTTTTGCATTATCAAGAAAGCACAATGCGGCATTTTATTCGTGGTTTAGAAGTGATTGGTGGCATGACGTTATTTATTTTAGTGATGACAATTATAATTATTATGGTTAAACACTTACCGTTTGCTGCTACTTTTAAGCACTATGATGCTGTTATTATTGATTATTTTATTATGGCCATGCTGGGCTGGTGTTTCGGTGAAATTATTGCCTTACAAACAATGAAAGTAGTTGTCGCCAAGTTACACCGTCGTTATCACATTTACTAAAATATTGCTAATTATTTTTTGTTATAATATTAATAAATTACTAGTATTTTAATTACATTAAAGAGGGTAAAATCATGACACGATGGCAAGATAACTTACCACAAGATCTTCAGGATAAAATTGCTGCAGTTGATCAACAAATTGCACCGCAATTAGCTAAGATTGATGAACAAGTATTATATAACCAACAACGGGTTTTGGATTTGTTTCGCGAAAATAATGTTGGTGAAGAAGATTTAATCGGTTCAACCGGTTATGGCTATGACGATGTTGGCCGGGCAAAATTAGAAAAAATATATGCCGGTTATTTTAAGACCGAAGATGCAATCGTTAAACCACAAATTACTTCAGGCACGCATGCTATTGCCACCGCCTTATTTGGTAATTTGCGAGCTGGTGATACTTTGTACTATATTACAGGAATGCCATACGATACTATTCAAGAAGTAATCGGCATTGCTGGTAATAATGTTGGTACTATGCAAGATTATGGGATTAATTTTAAGTACACACCATTGACAGCTGATGGTAATGTTGATTTTGAACAAGTAAAACATGAATTACAAACGGATCCAACTATTAAAGTAGTTGCTATTCAACGTTCCCGTGGTTATGCCGTACGTGATAGTTTTACCATGGCTAAAATTAAACCAATGATTGCTTTAATTAAGGAATATGCACCGCACGCGGTTATTTTTGTTGATAATTGCTATGGTGAATTTGCCGAAACGGCAGAGCCAACTTTCTTTGGTGCGGATATGATGGCTGGTTCTTTATATAAAAACCCTGGTGCTGGGATTGCTAAGTCAGGTGGCTATATTGTTGGCCGTAAAGATTTGGTTGAACATGCGGCTTCCCGGCTAATTGTTCCTGGCTCTGGTAAAAGCGAAGGCGCCACTTATGGTTACATGCGTGATTTTTACCAAGGCTTCTTTATGGCCGCACATACCACTGGCGAAGCTATTAAAGGCGCAATTTTTACAGCGGCCTTGTTGGCTAAGATGGGGCTTGATGTTTCACCAAGCTGGGATGCACCGCGGACGGACTTGGTACAAACTGTTAATTTTGGTGATCCTGACGCAATGGTTAAGTTTTGTGCAACAATTCAACATTATTCCCCAATGAATTCATTTGTTGATCCAATTCCATCATATATGGATGGTTATGAAGATAAAATCATCATGGCATCAGGTAGTTTTACTGAGGGATCAACCATTGAATTATCATCCGATGGTCCATTACGACCACCATATTGTTTGTACATTCAAGGTGGGTTATCATATGCTCATGTTAAAATTGCTATTAGCCATGCGGTTAACGATACATTCTATCAAAAATAATTAAAAAAGGGGACGGATACAATGCTTTGTTACTGTATCCGTTTTTTATCCTCCCGGAAAGAAGGATTGTTATGCAATTACACTTATATTTACAATGGATATTTAGCGTATTTTTAGCCATTTTATGTGGTGGCTTAATTGGCTATGAACGTCAAAACAAGTTAAAGTCAGCCGGTGTTAAAACGCATATGTTAGTTACTTTAGGTTCGGCCTTAATCATGATTGTTTCTAAATATGCTTTTATGGATGTTCTTCATTTTAATAATATTTCCCTTGATCCATCACGAATTGCGGCGCAAGTAGTTAGTGGGATTGGTTTTATTGGTGCCGGTACCATCGTTTTAACTAAACATAATATTATTGACGGTTTAACTACGGCTACTGGGTTGTGGGTATCAGCGGCGGTTGGCTTGGCAATCGGCGGTGGGTTATATGTACTAGGTATTATTAGTACCATTGGTATTTTATTAATTTATACCGTTGTTTCTCATTTAGATCGACATAAGATTACTAATCAAACTGGTATGAATTTATTTTTAGATTTTGTAGGTAATGTACCAAGCATTCAGGAACTCCAAGATAATTTAAAAGAACATAATTATCCTGATGCTGATATTTCGATTTTATCTTGTCATGATAAGGTTTTTTACTTACGCTTACACGTAACTGTTAATAGTGATCATGATTTTAAACATTTATTTACGTACCTGGCTAATAATCCGCAAATTCATCGCATTGATTTGGAATAAAAAAAACGACCTTTAAGGTCGTTTTTTAGTTAAACTAGATGTTATCTAAATGATCGTAATATTTAACTTTGATATTTTCTGGTGTAACAGCTAATTTAGTAACACTACCATTGCGTGGGTTTTTAGTAACATCAAACTTATGTTCAGTATCAAATCTTTCAACAATACTCCGAATAGTCATGCTATGACTAACGAGTAAAACATTATCGCCTGGTTTACTTTCCTGACGAATGAGGTTAAAGCCGTCATTAATTCGTTGCCAATAATGTTCAGGCAATTCGGCACGATGACTTGGATCAGCTTCATGCATTAATGTTTTAATTTCATCTAATGAAAACTTACTTAATAATTCGTTTAAAGTAAGCATACCTTGTGATAAACCTACCATTTTCCAGGTAACATCAATATCTTCGCCTTCAAAATAGCCATAGTAAGCTTCCCGGAAGAAAGGTGTTGGATTTAATTCAATTTTATTAACCGTAATTGCTTGGTTTGCTTTCATAATAACATGTGCGGTTTGCATGGCGCGCATAACATCACTTGAATAAACATGTTTAAAATCAACATTAGCTAGTAATTTACCCGCGTTTTGAGCATCACTAACCCCTTTTTCAGTTAGTGGTGAATTAGCCCAACCCTGCATCCGGTGATAAATGTTAAAGATCGTTTGCCCATGGCGTACTAAATAAACATTAATTGGTTGCATATTAATTTACTTCCTTTTCTTAGGTTACTCTTATATTTTAGCACTGCTAAATTGGGTAATAGGCAATTAATTAATTTTGCGGTAAGATATTATTATAAAAATAACAGAGGTGATATGCATGAAACAAGGCACAACCATTATTACACTTGATAATGGCTATCACATTTGGACACGCACCGTTGGGCATGGTGATATTAAGTTACTTTGCTTACACGGTGGTCCCGGTGGTACGCATGAATATTGGGAAAACTTTGGTGATGAATTAGCTGACTTGGGTGTTCAAGTAACCATGTATGATCAATTAGGTTCATTTTATTCAGACCAACCTGATTATTCTGATCCTGAAATTGCTAAAAAATACTTAACTTATGATTATTTCTTAGAAGAATTAGAAGAATTACGGCAAAAGTTAGGCTTAGATAATTTCTACTTGATTGGCCAATCATGGGGTGGTGCATTAGCAATGATGTACGCTTTGAAGTATGGTCAACATTTGAAAGGCTTAATTATTTCAAGTATGGTTGACAATATTGACGAATATCTTGAACATATTAACTACTTACGTGATACGACTTTAACCCCTGATCAAGTTAAGTACATGAAAGCTTGTGAAGCTAAGGGTGATGTTGATAATGAACGTTACCAAAGCTACATTGATATTTTGAACCGCGAATATGTTGATCGGAAACAACCACCGGCAATTGCGCATGTGGCAAGTACGATTGCGCGTCCTGTTTATGGTGCTTTCCAAGGTAATAATGAATTTGTTGTTACTGGTAAATTAAAAGAATGGGACATTCGCGACTATATTCATAAAATTAATGTACCAACTTTATTAACCTTTGGTGAACATGAAACCATGCCACTGAAGAGTGCTGAACGCATGGCACGTGATATTCCGCATGCTCGTTTGGCTACAACACCTTGGGGCGGTCATCATCACATGATTGATAATGCGCCTGTTTACTTCGCTCATTTAAAGAAATTCTTACTTGATGTTGAAAACGGTACATTTAATGATTAATTGACAATATCGCTGATAGCCATGGTGAAAACCATGGCCATTTTTATGCAATCATACGAATGTGCTATACTTATTTAGTTTATATCTTAAAATCATTGATAATTAAAATAGAAAGGTTTGATATTTTGCAGCAAGAAGAAACCAAGCAAAACACCAGTTGGTGGGTTTTAATTGCCATTGGCTTAGGTGTCTTTATGGCAATGCTTGATGTTACGATTGTTAATGTTGCTTTGCCAACTATTCAACGTGAGTTTAATGCAAATTATGTTAATACCCAGTGGGTAGTTAATGCTTATACGACAACTTATACCGTAGCAATTTTAGTTATTTCAAAATTAGGCGATATGTATGGTAAAAAGCGTTTCTTTCTTTTATCATTAGCTATTTTTACATTAGGTTCGTTATTTTGCGTTTTATCACCTAATGATTTATGTTTAAATCTAGCTCGCGGCTTTGAAGGCATTGGTGGAGCCGGAATTTTAGGCTTATCAATGGCATTAATTGGTGATAATTACCACGGTAAGCAACGGGCCTTTATTCTTGGTATTTGGGGAAGTATCGTTGGTTTTGGCACTTCCATTGGGCCTTTAGTTGGTGGCTTTTTAGTTCAATATTTTAATTGGCGCTCAATTTTTATGATTAATTTGCCTTTTGGTATTATTGCATTATTGGTTGGTGCCAAATATATCACTGAAAAGCAACATCCGGTTGATCGACACTTAGACATTGTAGGGATGATTTTAAGTACGGTTACTGTTTTTTGTATTATTTGGGGAATGTTGAATAAAGAAAATGATATTAATGCTCATTGGTACAGTCTTAATATCATGGGATGGTTAGTTGCTGGCGTAATCATGTTAATTTTATTTATTATTTGGGAATTACATCAACAACACCCAATGATGGACTTGACTTTATTTGCGCGGCCGACGTTTGTTGGCGCTTGTTTAGCCGGATTTACCATTTCAATGGGCTTATTTTCCTTTTTCACTTATTTGACTATTTTACTTCAAGATTACATGGGTTATTCACCACTTAATGTTGGTTTACAACGTTTGATTATTAGTTTATTCCCATTACTGTTAGGACCATTAGTTGGACGATTAATCGGTCAAATAGGTACGCGTTACGTCACCAGTGGAGCGTTATTATTAACGGGCATTGGTACGGGTTTGATGTTATGG
The DNA here is from genome assembly GCA_018883675.1 of Candidatus Paralactobacillus gallistercoris. Taxonomy (GTDB): domain Bacteria; phylum Bacillota; class Bacilli; order Lactobacillales; family Lactobacillaceae; genus Paralactobacillus_A; species Paralactobacillus_A gallistercoris. The sequence continues at coordinate 7,234 of JAHLFS010000024.1, forward strand.
ATGTTAGGTTATCATACAGTGTGGACAGTATTAATCCCGGCGTTTATTTTTATGGGATTAGGGAATGCGGCCATTAATCCGGGGGTTTCTAATGCGGCATTACTAAACATTAAACCACAAGAAACCGGGATGGCTTCAGGAATTAATAACGTTTTTCGACAATTTGGTAATTGTTTTGGCATTGTTTGGCTAGGCCTAATAGTTAGTGATACTTATAAAGCTTCATTACAACAAAGTATTACTAATCAAGCGTTATACCATAAATTAGTGGCTGCTGGACCATTTTCAGGAATGAGTATTGCGCATTCATTACATGATGCTCATTTAACAATGCTTATTCGCCACGCATATTATAACGGCATGCATAATTTGTTAATTTTTACAACATGCTTTTTTGTAATTACCGCCATTATTACTTATTTCTTAATTCGTCCGCAAAAACATCATTAATAAAAAAGCATATTCTTCATTTTGAAGAATATGCTTTTTTATTAATTCATCATTGTAAATTCAGGATCTTCATGCAGTGGGAATGTTTTAATTTCTTGATTATCGAGTTCCTTATTAAGATCAATGCTATATAATTTACAATCACGATATGTACGCCAGTAAAAACGCAATGATTCACTACACATGGCGGCACTGTAAATGCTAATATCATAAGCACTTAAATCATGCTTATCATTAACTTTAACCATGCCTAGTGGCATCGCCACGTTATCTAAGAAACGGAATAAATAAGCAATGCCTTCAGCTTCATCTTTTCCTTTAACACCAAAATATTTTAAAAATGAAGCCCGGATAAAACGTGACTGGGAAGTGAAATCACCTGGCAATCCCAAAGCACCTGTTCCCTTGAACGGTTTTTTAACAGTGATACCGTTCATATTACGATCAGGGAATTCATCATTTTGAACATTTAAATATGTTAATAAATTTTGTTTATGCCAGGGATAATCAGGACTATTAGTCATTACGCCTGCTGTATGGCGATAGATATGTATGCCGGTACGGTCAGGTTCAATGATAATACTTTCGCCACTTCGATCAGTAAATACCCAATGGACGGTAGCTTTACCACCGACTAATGCTTGATCAATACAAGTTACTTGCTTAGTTAAAAGTTTAATTACATCATCATTGGTTGCACATTGGGCGAGAATGTGGGTTACGGCATAGCCTGGATTTAATGGTAAGGTGTGGGGTTGTACTGTTTGCGGAAAATAAGCGTAACCGGCATAAAATAATTGCCCACCCATTAATCCTTTTTCATTAATACCTTCATAAAAAAGTGGGGTTGTTTTCATTCCTAGTGTGCCTACACCAGTAACCGCATATTTACTATTAACTAGATTATGTTTATCAAGATTTTTATCGTAATAATCACCGGCCGTATAGTATTGATACTGACGTGGCATAACAATTACATCAGATGCGGCAATGGTGTTGTAATCATAATTGCGTCCCCAAAGATGTTTATTATCATTAGTTTCCCAAGCGATACTACTGCAACCAGCTGTAAGCTGTTGGCTAGCTTGTTGTGCAGATTGATAACTCATATCATTCATCTCCTCGTAATTAATTGTAAGAAGAGGATGAATGTTTGCCAAAAATAACGCCTCTTGTTAATTAACAAGAGGCGTTTAAATTAATTATGTGTTTCGTAAATCCGACGCATTTGCGGAATGATATTTTTCGGACCAGTGAAGACAATATGGTCGCCCAAATGAATTTGGGTATCACCATGAGGTAGAATAATATGACCGTCATGGTAAATTTGAACAATTGTAATTTGGTTAATTAATGGCAAGTTCTTGACTTCTTTGCCAGTGAAACGGCGATTATTAACCGTGATTTCAAATAAGCCAGCCACTGTATCTGTTAAGATATTCATGGTTGCCGGGGTTTCAATTAAGCTTCTTAATAGGCTGATATTAGCTTCATAAGTGTTATAAATTTCTACGCCTTGGGCAGCTAAATCATCATATTGATGGTTCGCCACGTTCTTAGTTTCAAAACGAGCAATAATCCGTGGTACCTTGGCCTTCAATGCCATTTTAGCAAGTTGATAATTTTCATCATGATTAAAGTAACCAAGTACCACAATATCAGCATCAAAAACATGATTATCATTCATTGTTTTGGTAGTGAAATCAGGTAATAAGGTAACATTAGCTTTTGATTGATAAGTATCATAATAGGCAGCACGATCGGTATATAAGTGTGTTTCGTATAAACCTTGTGATAATTGTTGAGCGATCGGTACAGTTACCGTATTAGCGCCTAAGAAGTGAACGACCGGCTTAATAATGTCTTCTTTTTCATGTACATAAAACTTATTAAATAAAATAGGCGAAAAAATACATGTTAAGACGGCCGCTAAGGTAAATGCGCCTGATTGTGTCGCTGTAATTACGTGTAATTCACGACCAACTGTTAATACCGGAATAACTAATGTAATCGTTGTAGTAGCTAAAAATGTCCCTGCAATCGCATTAATCATCTTAAAACGCATCCGTAAAATAGGAATTACTGCCAATTTAGCAACAATTAAGCCAATTAAGAATAACGGAATTAATAACAATGCTTTTTGATCAGTCAGTAAAGTCTTTAAATCAAGCTTAGCACCGGTCATGATAAAGAAGATCGGAATAAAGAAGCCATAACCTAGTGAATTCAACTTATCCAGTGTTTCTTCTTTAGGTTGTAGTAATTTCATGACGATTCCCGCTAAGAAAGCACCTAGAATATTTTCAGCACCCACATGTTCAGCTACTGCTACGAGCGTGATTACTAAGAAAAAGGCTAACCGAATATCAAGTTGTGTAGTTACTTTATTAATTTTATCGAATAAATGATAAAAAGTGCGAAAGTTCATTAAGAGAATGATTGCTACTACAAAAATTAGCAAAATCGGCCAAAGGCTTTTAACATCCCCGCCCATTAAAGTTGAGTACAATGTTAATGAAAGCAGGGGAATAATTTCTCCAAAAGCGGCAATTAATAACATTGTTTGTCCAAATGGTTTACTTAATAATTCTTTTTCTTTTAAAGCCGCAATTACAATGCCTAAAGCAATGGTACTAAATAAAATCGTACCTAATGGAATGTTATTAAAAAGATGTAATTTAGCTAGTACCCAACTGCAGCCAACGCTAAGAATAATAATTGATCCCATTGCTAAACTAGCAATTAATACCGGCGAAATTTGCTTTTTCGCATTAGGTTTATTATTAGGTTGCTTTTTGAATAGTGAAAAATCAATTTCCATCCCACTTAGGAAAATTAAAATAATTACCCCTAAGGTAGATAATTGATTTAAAATTTCAGTAGGATGTACCCAATTTAGCAAACTTTTGCCAAGAATTATTCCGGCAATAATTTCAGCAACTGAAGTTGGCACATTAACAATTTTTAAACGTGCCATGATTAACGGAATAATCAATGCTGCTAGTAATACTACTAATAATGAAGACATCATAACAACTAAACTCCTTACATAAGTTTTAAGAAAGGTAAAATTTTATGTTAAAAAAACATTTGTATCTTTTACAGCATGATGCTACTAACACCGCTGGCATAATTAATGCTTGGTTAAACCAGCATGTTGATACTTTAACAGCAACTACCTTACGCCTGGATCAAGGCTATAATTTAACGCCACTTGATCCTAATAGTATTGATGGGTTAATTATTTTAGATAGTGCCGCCAGTGTTGATGATCATGCTGATTGGAATGCAGCAGAACGCATTTTAATTCGCACCTGTGATAAACGCCATGTTCCTGTTTTAGGAATTGGTTTTGGATCATGCCAAATTGCTCGTGCGTTTAGTGCCGCTGTTACTCCAGTTACCCCAATTAATGAATGGCGTTTCGTTACCAATGTTGACAATCAACAAAAATATCAAGTTTGGCAAAACAATCATGAAATGTGGCACTTGCCAGCTGGGGCGCAATCTTTATTTGTTGATGATTGCCAAAAACCACAAGCATTTACATTACATGAACAATTAGTTGGTCTCCAGATGCATTTTGAAGTAACCAACGATATTTTACAACAAATGCATGTATCACAACCAATAGATTCATCGGTGTTACCACGAAATCAACAATATTTACGACAATTATTAACTAAACTTTTTATAAAAAATTAATCAAATCGAGGAATTTTATTAATGAAAACAGTAACAATTACAACCATGCCAATTCAATTTGTCTTAACGGCCAATAATGCCGGTACAATTATGGTACCGATTGCTGCCGATGATAACGTTGATGCGGTAATTAATAATTTAGTCAACACGTTAAGAAGTTTACATACCGATGTCATCATTTTAGAAAATCCATCACGTTCGCGGTTTAGTGAAACGGTAGTTAAAATTCATGATCAAAATGTCGACTTGGGCATTATTTTAACTAAAAAGTTACATGTACCAGTAATTAATGCCAAAATTACCGTTGATCATTCTTTAACCGATGCTTGCTATTTACAATCACAATATGATAGTTGGCATGTCACTCATTATTACGATAAGATTACTGCCTTGCCAGCAGCTCCCCTTGATAACGGGTTTATCAAAGCTGATACTAATGCAATGTATCTTGCTGATGATTTTGATTCATGGTTAAAAATTGCGAATGGACAACGCACGACTTTTGAAGTTACGGATTTTGTTGATCCGACAATTTGTGATTATTATGATGACTTAGATATGCAAACAGGACAATTAACTTTTAATTGTGTCGTTGCTGATAGTAATCAACGGCATTTACAAATTAGTGTTACCAAAATTATTGATGATCAACATTGGCATCGGTATGCGTTACGCTATGTAGTAATGCCATTAGATTTTGATGGTGAAATTAACTTAGTAACACAACTAAATAGCGACGCACTTGCTGGGCAAGTTAGTGCTGTTGATGGGAATGCTTATTATGATGGCGCTATGGTAAGTATCGCTACTAATATTAACAGTGATGATATTGACGTTGCGAATAATATCAGTAATACGATTGATAATAATGTTGTTAGTCAACGGCTTACTTTTACTGCTAAAAAAATGCAAACTTACACATTCGATAAGATGATTATCGTTGCCACTGGTGATACCGCCCATCAGTTTGTCGCTACTGAATTAACTAAGGCTAGCTTTGATGGAACGGCAACGATGACGGCTAAGTACTGGCATGATGTTTGGAATAACGTTAATTTAGCAATTAATGGTGATTTAACTAGCCAAAAAAATATTCATATGGCAATCTTTAATTTACAATCATTGGTTCTTGATACAATTAATCCACAACGTGAAAGTCATTTATCAATAGCCCAAGCATTAACTGTAATCCCGTTTTACATTCAGTATGCACCGCAACGGGCACGACGATTGTTGCAATGTCAACGGATTGAGCAACTAACTATCACTGATGCACTGGCGATTGCTTATGATATTGCTTATTACTGGTGGGTAAGTTACGATCAGGATTTCTTAATTAATGATGGTTTGCCGAAACTTTTACAAATTGCTAAAAAATGTCTTACGGCGACGATTGATAATGATAATGTGTTCTTATACAAGTACATTGTTAATATTATTAGTCAATTTTACGATCGTTATGAAAATGAATACCGCCAAGTTGCCCAACAAATTGGTTTTAGTGATGATGATTTACAACAATTACAACAAAAACCAATTAATGCCAATGCCACACTCTTATCAACATTGGCACCGGCTGATGCATTATTATTGTTATGGGCTTTGCCATACCGTACAGAAATCAAAACTAATTTGGTAGATGCAATTAATAATTATTGGCAAGCTATTAAGGAACCGGATTCATTAGTGCAAGTTTTATACGCTTCTTTGACAGATGATACAACCACAGCATGGCAATTATGGCAAGCAGCTTCGCAAAAACCTCGTGATATGGCCACTGCTGCTGTGTTGGTTTTATCGTTGCGACAAGTTTATGCGGGAATTAGCGCTAAGCAGAATCAACTTAATGTTGATCCGCAATTGCCGGATCGTTGGCAAGCAATTAGTGGTGTAATGACGCAATTTGGTAAGCATTATCAATTTAAGATTACTCACTATCAAGTTGAACTGGCGGTTGACTATGATGCTAATGTGCAAGTATGCGGACAAAATTATCCAGTTACTCCGCATGCACCATTAACACTTGATTATGCTAAGGATCCGCACGCTAAGTATAATAAATAATAGCGTTTGCAAAGTTAGGTTAACGTGACTAAGATTGATAACAGAAAGAATCATTCCGCGTGGTTGTGAAAGAACACAACGCAAGGAGGAAATTAAGATGTTTGAATGGTTACGTGATCATAAAAAAGAATTGCATGATGATCAAGTTTATGCGCCTGCTGATGGTATTTTAAAAAATATTATGGCAGCAAGTGATCCTGTTTTTGCTGCACGAGCAATGGGCACGGGATTTATTGTTAAACCAGCAAATAATCAAGTTTATGCCCCTGTTAGTGGGATTGTTTCGATGATTACTGATACGAAACACGCGATTAGTATCAAAATGGCTAACGGTTTAGAAGTGTTAGTACACATGGGAATTAATACCGTTACTTTGAAAGGGACACCATTTGTAATTGACGTTAAAGTAGGCGATTTTGTTAAAGGTGGTCAAGTGCTTGCACAAATGAACTTAACGGCAATTGCTGCTTCAGGTTTAGACAATACTATCATTATTGCTATTACTAATACTGATACTAACTTAGAAAAATTAACTTTAACTAAAACTGGCGATGTTCATGCCGGTGAAGTTATTGGTAATGTTATTGCTAAATAAAAAGTCATCGTAATTAGCGATGACTTTTTTATTTTGTTAAGAAAATGCTATCTTTTTGAAAAAATATTGAAATTTATTGTATAAAAATGATACGATAATGGCGTAAAAATCGTGTCATTGTAACATGAATGACACAGAAAGAAGTAATGGTCATGAAGACTAATTAAAAAATTGTTATTAGTACGATTGCGTTTTCCAGTTTGGCACTAGGATTAATGATTACCCAACCTCATAATGTTGCTGCTAAGACGGTGGCTAATGTGACGTGGGTAGCGAACCAACCAAGTGCTATTGCTAGTTTAAATAGTGATGGTACTTATACGGTGCGCAGTGGTGATACGATCTGGGCGATTGGCATGCATTATAATATTAAGCCAAGCGTCATTGAAGACGTTAACCAGATTAATAATCCCTATGACTTGCAAATCGGGACGATTTTACAATTACAGATTAGTAAGAAAAATGACAAAGCCGTCTTATTTGTTCGCAATGCCGACGGCAAAGTTATTGGTAAGAAAACCTTAACTAAGAAAGATAAAATTGTTAAAAAACAAGCCTTTGGTAAACCAGTTACACCACAAGCAGCGCAAAAAGCTAATGTGATGCCAACGGCACCAACCCAAAAAGTGGCCCAACAAGCGCAAAAGCATGGTACGGCGCAAGCAACGACGACAGTTAAAACGCCAAGTAGTTTACCGAGCGACCAAGTATTATACATGCTGGCTTATGTTAAAGCCTACAACGGCTTTAAGAACGTTGGTTTACCATTATTAGAAGTTGGTAGTAACAGTATTGGTCAAGGCACAGCTGATTCAACTGCAACGGCTAAAATTGTAGGCAACGACGTTGTCTTAACCTTTGTGCAAATGCCGGGTTGGAAACCATATGAAGTTAAATATCCAATTGCTAGTTTAATCAAGGAATACTATCACAGTGCTAGTGATAAGGCTAAGATTAATAAGATGATTAAGACTGGTGAAGCTAACCTTAATTCCTTATCACAAGGTAACAAGGCACCAAAACAAGCCGTTGATAACAATAATAACCACGGTAGCAACGGTAAGACAGACGCTAATAGTAATAGCAATGCTACGACTGCTTTACCAAGTGGTAATGTTCTGGCAATGTTAGCTTATGTTAAAGCTTATAACCTTGAAGGAGTTGCCGCACAATTACTTTATACTAATACCGACGGTAATGCTTACGTTGTTGGTCAAGGCGTTTCTGATTCAACGGCTGTAATCACTATTAATGGTAACAACGTTACCATTAAGATTGACGGGACAACTACCACTTACAGTGCCAGTGCCTTAGTTAATGAGTATTACAGCACTGCTACCGAAAAAGCCTACATTAATAAGTTGATTAGTACCGCTGCGCAAAATGACGCTGCGTATGACACGCCAACGACTAGTTCGCTAAGTAGTACGACTACACAAGCGTCAAGTGTAACTAGTAACACTAGTTCATTAAGTAGTAACAGCAGCACAACAGTTAATAATTAATTGATATTATTATAAAAAAAGCCATGTGATTAATCACATGGCTTTTTATTTTTAATTTCATTACTAATGATTGTTAGTATTTCTTTAGCAATTTGTTGTTTGCTGGCTAATAGTAATACCTGGGATGCTTGATGGGGACGAAGAACGGTAACGCGATTATTATCACTATTAAATCCAGCGTCTTTAGCACTAATATCATTAGCCACAAGCATGTCAACATGTTTGTTAATTAGTTTCTTTTGCGCGTTCGCTAGTAAATTTTGTGATTCAGCTGCAAAACCTACTAAATATTGATGTGTTTTTTGCTGACTAAGCGTTGCTAAAATATCAGGATTTTTAACCAATTTTAAATTTAATTGATCGTTATCAGTTGTTTTCTTGATTTTTTGTGTAGCAACGTGTAATACACGATAATCAGCCACGGCTGCGGCCATAATGACAATGTCATTTTGCTTAAAATTATCATTCATGGCAGTTTGCATTTGTTGTGCCGTAGTAACTTTATGAATGGTTACGCCAGGAGGGGTTGGTAATGTTGATGCTGATACTAACGTTACTTGCGCGCCCATTTGTTGTGCTACTTGTGCAAGTGCATAACCCATTTTACCTGAAGAACGATTAGTAATATATCGGACCGGATCAATTGGTTCTTTTGTCCCGCCAGCTGAAATTAGGACTTTTTTGTTGGCTAAAAGCGCGGGCATAGTTGCACTAGCTACATAATTGACAATATCGCTTGGTTCACGCATATGTCCTTTACCAGCATAACCTTCAGCTAGAAAGCCAACAGTTGGTTCGATAATGGTTACGCCATTAGTGCGTAAGGTCGTTAGATTATGTTGGGTAGCTGGATTATTCCACATATGCTCATTCATTGCTGGTACGACAAATTTAGCCGCCGTAGTAGCCAAAAGTGCTGTGGTAGCAAAATCATCAGCAATACCATTAGCCATTTTAGCAATAATATTTGCTGTGGCTGGGGCAATAATGGCGATGTCGGTCCAATCAGCTAATGCAATGTGGGCAACAGGGGCGTCAGCGGTTGTGATTTGTTGCGGATAAACAAAATGTTTGCTTAAAGTTTGCATCGTTAATGGAGTAATAAAATTGGTTGCCGCTGTTGTCATAATTACGCGTACAATAGCACCAGCTTTAACAAGTAAACGGGTTAGACTAGCTGCCTTATAAGCCGCGATACTACCACTTATATATAAAGCAATATGCTTATTTTTAAGCATTTAAAACTCCTTACATTAAATAAATTTGTCTTAATTGTTCAATTTCATCATCGGTTACTTTAATTACTTCATGAAGATAATTAATCACATTACCGCTCATATCACGGATATCATCCATAGCAGTTTGATAATAATCTTCACTTACTGTTAGTAAATTACGAATATTAGTAATTAACGTTTCGTTATTATGTGATTTTTGTTGAACTTGTTGTAAAAGTGGCGTAAGCACTGATTGTATTGTTTGGTTAGATAATAAGTAATCTTGTTTGATAACATTTTCCGGCACACCTAAGGCACTAAGTAATAAAATGGCACCAATTCCGGTACGATCCTTACCTGATGTACAGTGGAACAGTAAACACTGCCGAGGTTGGTCATTCATTAATAAGTAATCAAAAAACTTGCGATAAGCTTGATTAGCGTCTGGCTTTTTAATCATATTATGATAAACACTAATCATGTGTTCATAGCCAATATGTTTATTTTGAGCAAAATCATTTTGTAAAGTTGCTAATGTGTCAGTATTGTCCATTTCGTCAAAATGTAATACTGGATCCCAATAATAAGTAGTTCCACTTGGTAAATTATCTGGTTTTTCCCGACATTCTTCGTTAGAACGGAAGTCAACATCGTATTTAACACCATATTTGGCTAAATAAGCTAAATCATCACTTTTTAAATTATTTAAAGCGCCACTACGGATAACTTTGTGTGTTTTAATGGTCTTACCATCAGTAGTTTCATAGCCACCTAATTCACGAAAGTTGTTACCGTCTTTAATTGGTAATATGCGTTGCATATTTTTCACTTCTTTCTTTAATTATTTCATTATTAATTATAACGGAAAATGAAAAAGGCGCATGAGATGTTTCTTGTTTGCAATGTGCTTTTTAGTGTACACTAAAGATAATTAAGGAAGTGGAGTTAAGGATGACAATTAGTTATGAGTATCATAATATTTTAGTACCAGTTGATGGTTCTAAAGAATCAGAATTAGCTTTAAATAAAGCAGTTGTTGTTGCACAACAAAACCATGCTCATCTTGATTTGTTAAATGTACTTGATACTAAGCAATTTGTTGGTAGTTATGGTGGTATTATTTCGGGTAATGCTGTTTATCAGATTACGCAAGAATCGCAAAAATACTTAGAAAATTTAAAAATTGATGCGCAAAAGCGTGGCTTAGCTGATATTGCCATTCATGTTCGTTTTGGCAATCCGAAAACAGTCATTGCTGAAGATTTTCCGAATGATCATCACACGGATTTAATTATGATTGGCTCAACGGGACTAAATGCAGTTGAACGCTTTATGGTTGGTTCGGTGACTGCTTACGTTAACCGCACTGCTCCATGTGATGTTATGATTGTTAAAACTGAACTTGATAATAAAACGATGCTTAAACATCGTCGTTAAAGTTAAGTAAATTAATAAAAGGCACGTTGTGAACGTGTCTTTTTTCGATTATTATGTATATAATAACGGCAATAAAAGTGACAGGAGGTAATACGTGTGGAAAAGTTAAGTATTAGTGAATTAGCTGATTGGTTAGAAGCTAACATGCAAGCGATTGCTGCTAAAAAGATTCAATTTGATCCAACGCGTGTTTATCCATTATTAGATGCATTACATGTGTTACCAGCATCAGTAACCACGTATTTTGATATGACGCAAGAACAATACTATGAACAAGTATCAGATCATGAATTAAACTTAGTTAATGGTCAAAAGGCTAAACTAGCTGACATCAAGGACCGTTATATGGTTAATCATGTTGATGGTGTTTTAAGTGATGATAATGTTCATTTTGCTTATAATCACGAAAATGCCTATCCTAATGGTGAATATGATGTTACACAGGACTTACATGTTTTAACATACGGTTTAGAAGTGGTGGGCGCCGTAGCAACAATTAACGTTGATTTAGTTACCCGCGACTTATCACGTGATGCTGTAATTAGTTTGGCATTAGCAGCCCAACATATTGCTGCTTGGCAAAGTGGCGAAGACCGATGAGTGTTTTATTAAATGTTGTTGATGTTACTAAAAGTTATCGTCATCAACGCATTCTCGATAAAATTAGATTAACAATTTCGCAACATGATTGTATTGCTATTAGTGGACGACCGGCAATTGGTAAGTCGACACTATTACAAATTATTGCTGGCGCTATTAAACCAGACCGTGGTCATGTACGCGCACATGCTGATTTAGATGCTATGTATTGTGCGCCGGATTCATTAGAAGGTGCAATGACAGTGCAACGCTTTTTCGCATCTTCAATGCGTAGTTCGGGATTATCGCGTAATGTATGGCAACAACGCTGTAACGATTTGGTTAATGCGTTTGATTTATATGACTATTTGAATACGCCACTACGTTATGTTTCGCACAGCATTGGTCAAAAAGTTAGTTTAGTACATGCCTTTTTATCAATGGTTGATGTTTTGATTTTGGATGATCCAACTACTTATTTAGATGATGATACCATTAAAGTTTTAATTGCTCAGATTCAAAATTATTTACGGGCAGGCGGCGCGGTCGTTTTAGTTGATAATAATCGTGAACTAGTTGAACAAACAGCTACCCAGTTTTATCGTTTACAGGCTCATCATTTGGAAGAAGTATCGTCTTTTAATAATGATCATCAAATTATCGCCCGGCGCATGACATTTGCTGGTTCAATGCATAGTGCTGCCATTTCACCTAATGTTTTGGAACGAGTTAAAGTTGTTAAACGAATTGCTAATGAAGTAACTTTAGAAGTAGCAGTAATAGACAGTGATTATGTTTTACGCAACATGGTTAATAGTGATTATAGTTTGCGTTCCTTTGTTAATGAATACAAATAATATGTGATTAGTAACTCAACAAAATAATTTGTTGAGTTATTTTTGTATTTACAAGGCAAATTTATACCGCTTTTCAGTAACTTGCACTATTATAAAGATGAAGTGAGGCACAAGGGGGATTTTTATATGACAGCACTACGTGATGATTTACAAAGAATTGTTGCAGAAGATAAGGATCATGGTCCATTTGTTTCAATCTTTATGCCATTAGATCCAGATGCTGACAGTATGAAAGATAACACAGCACAATTTAATGATTTACTAGCACAAGCTAAGAAACAATTTGATGATCTATTTCCAACTAAAGAATGGAATGCATATGATCAACGGTTACGGATGATTGGTGAACATATCACAATGGACTATGCACAATCACGTGGTTTAGCAATTATTGCCGGTGATAAGGATGTATATCAATATTACCTAGCAACCCATGTTGATCCATTAGCAGTTGTCTCAAATAATTTGTATATTTTACCAATTATTGATGCTACTGAATTTCAACCAAATTATAATATTTTACAAATTGACCGGGATTCATTCCGCATGTTTAATGTTGAAGATGGTTTAATTTCTGAAAAACCAATGCCAACTGGTGCACCTGTTTCTGCTAAGAAGGCACTGGGTGATGAAGTTATTGGCGGTGATGAAAAAATCCGGATGCACGAACATGGTCGGTATTCTGAATACCGTGGTTATGATGTTAAGGATGAATCTGAACAAGCTGATGAACGTAATTACTTTGAAGTTGTTGATGAATACGTAACGAAACATGTTTCCTTACGTGATCATTTACCAGTTGTTTTGATGGCAGTAAGCGAAGACGAAGGCGAATTTAGAAAAATTAGCCATAATCCATACTTATCAAAGGATTTAGTTATTAGCAAAGTGCCACCAATCTTCAATCATAAGACATTAGAAGATGCCACTGATAAAATTAATCAAGAAATGATTAAAATTGCACAAAGTGATATTGCTGATCAAATTGATACGGCTAAGTCAGCTAAGAAATTTGTTGGCGAAACCCAAGATGTTATTAATGCAACGATTGAAGGTCGTGTTGCAACATTGATCATTGCTAAAGGAGCTAAGTTAGCCGGTAGTATTGCGATCAATGCAACCGTTGATACTACAAGCGCTACGGCTAAACAAAACAATTTATTGAATGATTTAGCAGCAACAACAATGTCATATGGTGGTCGAGTATATATCGTTGATCCAGCCCAATTAGATGGACAACCAGTGATTGCTTTATTAAAAGGTAATCACTAATTAATGAGCATATTATTTGTACTTAGTTATTAACTAGTGGTACATTAATCATTGGAAGGAGATCAGTGGTATCTAAGTCGGTCAGGCAAGTAATTGCTTGAGTAATCTCGAAGACTCCTTTTAGAGCTTGAAAAAGTGAAAAAAGACGCCACCCTAAAGTTAAAATACTAGATAAGCAAGCATGGGTCACAAAAATAACTCACTTGCGAATAATCTCGTAAAACTCCTAATAGAGTGTGGTTTTAGGGCATGTGCATGAGTAATCGAAATGAAGATAAGGATGTCGATTTCCTTCCAAGGAGCCTCTAGGCGCGCGAGCGTTTAGAGGTTTTTTTATTATTCATTATGTTATAATTTAAATGAATTACTAGGAGGCTTTTCTGCTTGGAAGGAAAAGTCTTTTTTATTTATAAGGAGCTATTATGAGTTATTTAACAACGTTATGTTTGATTTTAATCACAACTTTAATAGCTGGCCAAATAAGTCGTCGTTTAGGGCAACCGGCTGTTATTGGACAGTTATTAATTGGTATTGTTTTAGGACCGGCCGTTTTAAATTGGATTAAGCCTAATACATTTGTTAATGATTTTGCCGAAATCGGTGTAATCATTTTAATGTTTATCGCTGGGTTAGAAAGTGATCTTGATCTGCTTAAAAAATATTTGAAACCAAGTATTATTGTTGCCGTGTCAGGTGTTGTTTTACCAATTATTTTAATTAGTGGTTACGGTTATTTGATTAGCATGAATAAAGGGGCCTATCTATTCTTAGGAATTACGTTTGCGGCAACTTCTGTTTCCATTTCGGTTGAAGTTTTGAAAGAATTACATGTACTGGATTCGGTTGCCGGTACTACTATTCTGGGAGCAGCGGTGGTTGATGATATTGTTACGGTACTGGCATTAAGTTTGTTAGTTAGTGTTACTAAGGCACAAGGCGCCGGTGTTCCTAAATTACCACTTGGTTTGAGTTTACTTTTACAATTACTTTTCTTTGGAATTATTTATTTAGTTGTGAAATATGTTGCGCCACTTTTAATGCATTTAGCTTCTAAGTTTTTTACCCTTAATGTTTCTGAAACCACAATGTCAATGATTATTTGTTTGGCAATGGCCGTTTTGGCTGATACAGTTGGGTTAAGTGCTGTTTTAGGTTCATTTTTTGCGGGGGTTGCTGTGGCGCAAACCAGTTCGCGCGCAGAAATTGATGCTAAGATTGAACCAATTGGCTATGCGGTTTTTATTCCCGTGTTTTTTGTGAGTGTTGGCTTAAAAATGACCCTCAGTGATTTAAAAGAAACGTGGTTATTTATTGTTATTGTTACTATTTTAGCAATTATTGGCAAATTAGGTGGTTGTGCCATTGGTGCTAAATTGGCTAACTTAAACTGGAGTGATGCTTATCAAGTTGGTTCAGGAATGGTTTCACGTGGCGAGATGGCATTGATTGTCGCTCAAATTGGTTACAATGCACACTTATTATCTGATGATTATTATTCGGCAGTCATTGCGGCAATTGTGATTACTACCTTGTTAGCTCCTGTTATTTTACGTCATGCAATTAAAAACCATCAAGCTAAATTGCTTGATGGTCAACATTAGTGCATTGTTTTGCGAATGGTACTTTGCTGATTATGCAGTTTGCCACGGGCGTGTTTATATGTGGACGTTTGGTGATTAGTTACTTTAAAACCCTTTAAAGAACCGGTAAACGGCTTGCCTAATGCCCGAATGCGAATCCAATCTTGCATAATAGCAATCATGTTTTCAGCTGCTTGTTGGCGCTGCGGTTGTTTTTCACGTTGTGCGGCGCTAATAACACTGGTTTGTAAATAATAAATTAATTTTTGATGATATTGTAATAATGCGTCAGTTAAAGGCGCATTTTTATATTTATTAAATAATTTTTCAACGTAACGCATAGCGTCTTTACTGTCTTTAGGTTGATAATAACGATTATTGTTAGGCATAGTTAACCTCCTTAATTTATTATATTATAAATAAAAAAAGTCATCGTATGGGTTTACGATGACTACAAGGAGTAAGGGTGTTATCACATTAATAATGTGATTAGTTACTTTTATAAGTAACTATTAAAT
>JAHLFS010000025.1 GCA_018883675.1 Candidatus Paralactobacillus gallistercoris
AATTTTCTTAATTGACGATAGTTAAAACAATTTGTAATCAAGAAAATTCAATCAAGAAAGTTGCTTTTATTAAAAAATCGTCCCAAGTCTCGAGATAGCACAAACGAAAACACATTACTAAATCCTGACTATATAGGGTCATTATTATTAAAAATAAGGGAAATTCACAAATGGTTCTTTACTATAATCTTTTTAAAAATTCAAAGTATTATTTGAAAGATGATCATATTAAATTACTAGTCATAATGGGACTGAATGGCTTTTTAACGGCTCAACAATTGCAGCTTTATCATGAAGTTTTAACGATGAAAAATACTAAAATTAGTGCTCAAATGTTAAGTCGGTGGAGTAAACGAGGTGGCATTGTTGGTGTTAATAAAATTCAGAATCATGTTACTTATCATTTGAAAGATAGTTTTATTGACTGGTTAGTTGCTCAAGGTTACTTATATAAAAATGATCTTGCTGATAGATCAGAAAATATTCATAACATTATGGTTAACCAAGCAATTGCTAAAGGAATTTGGCAAGCATATCAAACTAGTATTAGTTTATTAAGGCATAGTAATTATGGTATTAATACCTTAGTAAATGGTTTTGAAGCTATTACTAAGGCATATAAAGGGGTTAGTAATGGGCAATTAATTAATAATAGTAATTTCACTCCTAATAACTATCAGTGGTTATATGGCGTTGATTTTCGTTCCTATTTTCGTCAGTTAGGATTAACAGTGGAAGAGCAACATCACTTAAACTTTATGCCTGATGGTTTTATTAGTATTGGTAATACCGCAATTTGTGTTGAACTTGATAATCTTACTGAAACTAATGAACGTTTAGTAGCTAAGATTAGTAATTACCTGTATTATGCTAAAGAACATCCCCAACAACATATTGTTATGTGCTTGATATTCAATGATGGTAGCGTGCGTAACAATAAGGTAACTGCTAAAAAAATTCCATATAGTAAGATTTATCATATTGTACAGAAGAGTTTGCAAACCCAGATTACTTATCGTGGCAAACAAGTAGGTATTATTAATGCATATAATCAACAGACTAATCTAGACATCTTTATTGCACCATTAATGGATAGTGATATAGATATTTCCGATGCAATTTTTTATAAAAATAAGGATTATACCAAGTTAAGTGCTGATACTATTAAACTATTTAATGCTAATAGCTCTAAAATTAAGTTTTACGTTAAGTCTCATAATCAACACAAACAATATAATCGTTATGCTAATAAGAGCTACTATGCTTATTTATATGCTCCTAATACTCGTAAGATAAGTGATGATATTATCATTGTTTTGGGACAAGAGCATTTGTTTGATACATTAGTTACACAAGCCTTATATGCTAATAAAGCAATGAAAGATCATCGTTATTATCCAATGATAGTTTATCCATTACGGCAGCGATTAATTACGCCTGTTGCGTTTATTAGTGATGACTTACAAAAGCAAAATGCACGCCAATATACTTATCACCAAGTAGTAAGACTACAATTAACACCAACATATAATTATGATGTGCCAATGGTATATTTAATTAATAACGTTAGAAGCAATCTGCAACCACAGATTATGTTTAAATTGTTTTAATAACTATTCTAACGAGGGATGACATTCTCGTAAGGCAATTGTGCTATTACTTTTTCAATTATTGATAGTCATAAATGGCGTAAAGCTGTGCAAGCGTCAACTGATTTTGATATTAAGCATCATTCACAGTTCTTTTAATACTATTTAATAGTAATAGCATTACTATATATTAATAATGCAATAGTAATGCTATTATAATAGCATTACTAATATATTAATATTGCCTTAATATATGATTATATGGCAATAGTAATTAATTATAGTTATTGTTATATGTTATAATTAATATGTAAAAATAGTTATTTAAGGAGAGTATAAAGATGGGACTTTTTGATGATGGTAGACCTGATGATGGACCAAGTTATGCAACTGGACCATCATATGGTAACCCTAGTTATTCCACTGGACCAAGTTATGATACTAACTATAGTAGCAGTGATGATAATGATAGTTGGGGTAGCAGTAGCAGTTACACACATATGGCTAATTTAGTAGATGTTACGACCCCAAGTGGCACTACTTACACATACCATACTTTAAGTGATGCAATTGACTATGTTGCTGGTAACACTAGTTATGGCTACGATGAAATCAAAGCAATGCTATCATATACAGATGATTTTGATGGCTATCGCATTGAATATTAATGTTCATTAAATGAACACTAAGGATGAGTGTTAATGGCAGATAAACGTAATCAAACAAGGGATGTAGTTGCATTTACTGATCAAGATGAAAAGAACTTCATTAATGGGGATGCAAAATTAGTTCATGATTTATTGAACTATGCACGGACGTTGTTTAGTGAAACCTTTAATTGTGAAGGCACATTAAGAGACTTCTTAAATAATACTCGTGTGATTGAACAATCCTTACGTAAGGATAAACCATTTTATCCATATTTTACTAATAGTGAAGTTAATAGCAACGACGACCAAAAGGATACTAAAACAGCCGTTAAATCAGTAAATGATGATACAACAACTAATGCTGATTTAAATGCAGATGATTTTCTAAATGAAATAATGGAAAATGATGATAGTGTTCATTAAATGAACACTATTTTTATTAACTACTAATAGAAAGGAGGACAAACTATTGAAGCCAACCATGCTATTAATCGCTGAAAAGCCAAGTGAACGCAGAGATTATGAGAAGGCATACTTTAATCACCAAAGCGAAATTCCTTATCATATTATTTTTACGGAATTAAGAGGGCATGTTGATCAAATTCCTCCTCAAAAAATAGAAGGCGGTTGGTCGTTTGATAACGCCTTATATATTCCTGAAGGTTTTAAGAAATGGAATTTTACTACTGATGGTGTGATTGACCCTAAGGATAGTCCGTTCATCCCTAGCAAAGATGGTAAAGCCATTGTCGAAAACATTATTGGTTTATTAGAAGATAATCATATTGATTATATTGGTATTGGTACTGACGCTGATATTGAAGGTAGTTTCTTAGCTAATGCTTTTTTGAGTATGTTGCCCGTTAAGTTTCAAGAAATTCCTCGTTTGCGGTTATTCATTGATGATCAGTCTGAACAAAGTGTTGTCAAAGGGTTACAACACATGCACCAACAAGATGAAAAGATGGCAAATGGTTTAGTAAGCTATAACGATTATGCTAATAGCGGTGTCTTACGTGGGCAAATTAACTATGTAATGGGAATTGTGATGACAAGAGCATTAACCGTTAAAACTAAGAGCAAAGCTCCTGTTAAAGTTGGTTATGTAAAAGCACCAATCTTACAAATTGTTAACCAGCGTTATCAACAATATATTAACTTTAAATCAGAACCATTTTATATGATTAAAGCATCATTTAAGCATGCTAACGGTACATATACTGGCACTTTAATTGATCGTAATCATCAACAAATGAAATACACTGATAAGGCAAAAGCACAGCAAATTTGCCAGTTAATCACTAATGAAGGTGTTATTGCTGATAAGCAAGTTAAACATGTTGTTACCCAAGCACCGTTATTTTATAAATTAACGAAGTTGCAAGGGGTTATGAACGCTAAATACGGGATGCCATTATCAAAATCATTAGCAGTTGCCCAAGCATTGTACGAAAAGAAGAAATTACTAACTTATCCTCGTACTGAATCAGAAGTTGTTGGTGATGGGCAAGTTGCTGACTTTAGTGCTATTTTACAAATGATCACGTGCATCCCACAGTTAAAGAAATATGCTGAAAAGGCAATTAGTCTTAATCGTATTAATGCAGTTGCTCGTAATAAGCGTTTTGTTAACCAAAAGAAAGTTGTTTCTCACCCTGCAATTATGTTAAATACTCATGAAGTAACGCAATTTAATTGGGATGAACTTTCTAAAGATGAACAGCATTTAATCTATGAAGTTGCATTAAATAACTTATTACCGTTCTTAGAACCTAAGGAAAGCGAAAATACAACTGTTATCACTAGTGTTAAAACTACTTTACCTAATCGTCCCGCTATGTTTATTTCACGTGGTGTTCATGTAATGAACAAGGGATGGAGTGAATTAGTAACTAATAAACAAAGTGATGATGAACAAAGCTTACCAGCAATGCAACTAAATGATCCTGTGCAAGCAACTGTTGGTATTAAGACAGATCAAACTAAACCATTACCGTTGTATACAATTAAAACATTAATGGATAACCTTGATAGTCTTAACCATCTTGAAAGCATGTTAAGTACTAAAGATGATCGTAATGTTTTAAAAGACTTTTCTGGAATTGGTACGCCTGCTACTCGTGGGGCAATCATTAATGAATTACTAGCTAATGGTACATTAAAAGAAGCAACTAAGAGTGATAAGGTACGTACTAAGTCATTAATACCAACACAAGATGGGCAACAATTAGCTAGTTCATTAACTAAATTAGGTGTCTTACAACTAAATGATGTTGTTAACTTTGAATTAGATTTAACTGCTATTCAACAAGGTAAAATGTTACCTACAGCATTTCAAAGCAAATACTTTGAACAAGCTAACGAACAATTACAAAAGATTATCAATACTGATTTACCTGATATTAATTTAGGCAAAGCAAAGGCAGCACCTACTCATAAAGTAACTAAGTTAATTTGTCCAGTTTGTGGTAAGCATCATATTATTGAAACTAATAAAGGCTTTATGTGTGAAGGATTAAAGGTTGCCAAAGATGAAAATGGCAAGGTAGAAAAGGATCAATTAGGACATATTATTTTTACGGGATGTTCATTCTTAATTAGTAAGAAGCCATTTAACATGCAACGGCAACAATTAACGGTTACAGCATTAAAGCAAATTCTTGCTGGTGAATTGAGTAAGACTTATACTTTTCATTCTACTAAGAAGAATAAGGATTATCGTGCTCAAATTAAATGGAATAACGAAAGTAAGCTGTTTGAATTAGTATTACCACAACGGGATGTTATTGATCTTGTTTGTCCGTTATGTGGTGGCAAGATTATTGAAAGTGATAAATCATTCCATTGTGAACATGTTAAGGTGAATAAAAAGGGGAGTAAGACGACTATTACCGGTTGTCAGTTTCTTATTAATAAGAATCCATATAATATGCAACAACCATTAACAGCAGATGACCTTAAAACCTTAATAAGTAGTGGTGAATTAGTTAATTGTCATTTCTATTCAACTAAAAAGAAACGTGCTTATACCGCTAATTTGCATTATGATCAACAACAAAACAAATTATCATTATCATTTGATAATTAGTGTTCATTAAATGAACAGTTTTAGAAAGGAA
>JAHLFS010000026.1 GCA_018883675.1 Candidatus Paralactobacillus gallistercoris
AATGGAAAATAAAAAGCCTTCACTCCGTCTTCTGGAGCGAAGGTTCTATTTGTCAGCGCAGATACTCTCACTCCATTTCTTTTGGAACAAGAGCTCTATAATTCACTAACCATCTTATTTATAACATGAACAATTTATTTTGTATAATAATATGCTCACGAACTATAATTTATTATCATTAAGTAGTTCTTGTACCTTATCCAGGATTAAATTATCATGAAATTAATAATGCTTATTAAGATCACGGCAATTAATTACAAATGGCGTGATCTTTTTTAATTGTCATAAATCTCCCCTATTTTTATCTATCTGTAACATAACTTAGTAATAATTAGCATTCGCTTCACAATAATTACTCACAAAGTAAACTTTAACAAACATTACAACTTGATTAATTTACGTTTAATTTTTGATAAATTGCCCCTTTTGTCATAATTATTTGTTGTCATTATCGTCTACTCCTGTTTCCACTAAGTCAGCAATCATGGCATTAAGTTCTTGCTCAACGGCAGCGATTTGTTGATCGATATCCGCAATTTGTTGGTTAACGGCGGCAATGTCAATTTCTGGTTCTGGTTCAAAGGTATCGACATAACGGGGAATGTTTAAGTTATATTCGTTTTCCTTAATTTCGTCCATCGTCGCTACATGGGCATACTTATCAACATCACGCCGGGCTTTGTAGGTATCAATAATCTTATCAATATCAGCTGGACGCAAAAGGTTTTGATTTTTGCCTTTTTCAAAGCCCTTGCTAGCATCAATAAATAATACGTCCCGTTGTGAGCGTTGTTTTTTAAGCACCATAATAATCGTTGGAATACCAGTTGAATAGAATAATTTTTCTGGTAACCCAATTACCGCGTCAATTTGGTTCTTTTCTAGTAATGCTTTACGAATTTTACCTTCTGCCGCACCCCGGAATAAGACACCATGTGGTAAAACAATTGCCATTGTTCCGGTATTCTTCAAATGGTATAAGCCGTGTAATAAGAACGCATAATCCGCTTTCGTTTTAGGTGCTAAGGCACCGTAATCTTTAAAGCGCGGATCTTTCATTTTATTTTCGTTATTATCCCAGTGAGCTGAATATGGCGGATTTTCTACAACCGCATCAAAGAAATGCGGAGAATCCACCCCGTTCTTAATGCCGTCGGGCCAGTCCATTTCTAAACTATCCGCATTATTTAATGACATGTTAGTATATTCAACGCCGTGCATCATTAAGTTCATGCGGGCTAAGTTATAAGTGGTGGTGTTTAGTTCTTGACCGTAAAATTGTACTTTGCCTTTGTGCGTACCATTCGGAACAAATTGTTGCACCGTTAATAATAATGAACCGGAACCCATTGCCGGGTCATAAACACTAAACTTATCAAAATCATCTGGCAAGTTCAAAGTTACTAAACGAGCTAAAATTTTGGAAACTTGGTGCGGTGTATAGAATTCACCGGCTTTTTTACCTGAATTACCGGCAAATTCGGCAATCAAATATTCATAAACATCGCCTAAGATATCATGACCGTGTTCATCTTTATATTCAAAATTGTCGACTAATTCCACAATTTTGCTTAACGTCTTGGCACGTGCAGTAGTATTTTCACCCAAACGACTATTAGTTAAATTAACATCACTAAAGACACCATTGAAATCAGCTTTAGCTCTGGTATTAAGCCGGGTATTTTCATTAAAATGATCAAACATGTTTTGAAAATCTTCTGGTCTAATCGTGCTTTGATGCACTTTATCAACAATCGTTGTCCATAAATCAGCTGGCGCAATCGCGTAACCTAAACTATTAGCAATGTCTTCCATGTATTCCATGAATTCTTCGCCAGGTGCTTCTTCACAGAATTGTTCATATGCTTGTTGTAAATTACCACCATTATCATAAACATCATTAGCCAAATACTTAATTTGGTGTTCTGATAAGTAACGGTAGAACATGAAGCCCAGAATATAATTACGGTATTCGGAAGCGTCCATGTTACCACGCAATTCATTGGCCATACTCCATAATTTACTGGTAATACTTTGTGCACTTTTTGCTTCTGTTGTCATTGTTTACTCCTACTAATTAAAATTCTTCTTAACATAATCGGCTGTTTCTAATAGCGCTTTACGCAAATGCGTCCGATATCTAATTTTTGACATTTGCCGCACGGCTTCATCGTTGGCATCAGTGTGATAAACTGCTTGTCCTTCTTTTAAGATGATATCAACCGCGCCGGTATCATTTAAATCATCCATGCCTACTGTATGCTGATTAATAATTTCATTAATCACGCGTGAATCGGCAATATCGTACAAGCCCCATTGTTCCTTAAAATTAAGGATATAACGCCGGCATGCGTCGTGATCATGTTGCGCAATTAAATCTTTAATCTGTGCAGGTTGTACGGGGTATTGCGGACTAATTTTTTTATTAAACAACTTATCACTAAACTGGTTAACTTGTTCAATATACTTGGCATCATTCATTTGTGGTGCAATTTGCGCAATTTTTTCTTTAGTTGCTTGTGCAGCAGCCATTTGATTATCATGGATTTGGTTAGCTAGTTTTGCTAATAATTCCATTAAGTAGTCATACGTTACCGTAATATCGTCGTAATGTTCCATTTGTAAATTGATATCACTAATATCAACTTGATGATAAACCGCTAATTGCTTCTTTAACGCATACTTAATGCTACTGCTTAATTTAGCTTCGTCTTCTTCATTAAAAGCTGATTGCGCAAAGACTTGTTCCGGATGATGTGGATCGTACTCATCACTTTGTTTAATTTGAGCCATTAATGAGTCATGTTTCCGCAATAAGTGATACATGTTTTCACAACGGTCCTGGCTATCTGGCACGTGGGTAAAGTTTTCAGTCATATCAGCTAATTGCATCATCACTGGCTCTAAGTCGTTAAGCAATTCATCATACGGCTTTGCCAAAACACCATCATCCTGATTAAGTTCTAAATCCGTTTGCACACTAGCCGAATTACGATCAGCATAAATAGCCAACGCTGCTTGCATAATCTTCTTAGCATTGGCTGGCCAACGGTAATTAACAATGTGCCCAAACGGTTTACTTTGCATATCGTACACGCGGTTAGTTCGTGAATAAGCCTGAATTAAGTTAGCGCCGCGCAAAGTGCGATCAACATAAAGTGTGTTTAATTCGGGAGCGTTAAAGCCAGTTAATAACTGATCAACCACAATCACTAAATCAAGATAATCATCTTCATTTAATGAAATCGTCTTATTCAACCGTGCTATCACATCTTGGGTGTATTCTTTAACGGTTTTGGCACCAAAATTGGTCTTAAATATAGCATTATAATCCAGTATTACTTTTTCTAAACCCGTATTATTAGCAAACTGATGATCACTATTAGAAGTATCCTGGCTAAAAGTAACCGCCACCCGCAGTGGTCGTTGACGGTGTTCGTTCATCTTTTTGAACTCGTTATAATACTTCATTGCCATTGGCGTTGATGCTTTACCACCGCCAACATGCGTCGTTAAAATCGCATTATACTTGTAATTAACCGAGCGTTTTTCCCAATTATCAACAATATCCTTAACTACCAAATGAATATGCTGATCGTTCATGTCATAAACACTGGAACTAACCATATCATCCATATCTTCTGGACTTAAATGATGAATGTGGTAATCAATTTTATCTTCAGTCCAGGTTGGGTGCATTTGACTAAAGTATGCGGGCAAATAATGGTTAGTTAGTTCATCTTGACTAAGCGTTGTTTCAAAATCTACTTTAAAACCAAGCACATTGTGATCTTTAATTGCATCCTTAATAGTATAAGCATGCAATACATCACCAAAAATATCCCGTGTGGTTGGTCCTTCATGACCGTCAAGTGCAAATGACGGCGTACCGGTATAACCTACCCAAGCGGACTTTGGAAAAGCGGCTTTAATCCGTTGCAACATTTCCCCGGCTGTGGAACGGTGCTTCATCAACAATAAAAACAATATTTTTATCAGGTGCTTTAAATTTGGTGTTGCTAACTAACCGATCCATTTTTTGAATTGAGGTAACAATAATACTACCTTTTTGCTTAGTTTTTAATTTTTGTCCTAAGTCAAACTGATTAGCCGTAGCGGCAATTTGATTGCCCGACGGATCATAAGCGCGGTATTCATCAACTGTTTGGTTCGTTAAAGCAATCCGATCAACCAAGAAGACAACTTTATCAACTTTGGGTTCTTGGGTAGCCGCTAACCACGCGGTTTTGAATGAAGTAATCGTCTTACCGGAACCAGTAGTATGCCATACGTAACCTAAGCGCTGATCATCATAACCAAATTCATGTTTGTGGATTTGGTCAAGCACATGCCGTGTCGCATACACTTGGTAAGGGCGCATGACCTTAATCATTTCATGGTTTTTAGTCCCGTCCAAAATCATGTAATTAGTTGCCATTTGGTGGGCCATCGGAATGGATAATACTTTATTCGCAAATTCACGCCAGCAAGTAATCGGTTCATTCGTTTTTTCATCTTGCCATTGAAATGCAAAATCAGTATTAAACTGTTCAATCGTAGTGTTAGCTATGTAACGAATTTCATGTGGCGTCATCGCGACTAAAATCTGCAAGGTGGCAAAAATATCGCTGTATTGCCCTTCATCAATATATTGCCGCATTTGCTCAAGTGCTTCGTTAGCAATATGTCGATCGGCCTTTTCTTCAATTTGAATAATCGGTAAGCCGTTAATTAGTAATGTTACGTCAAAACGGCGGTTCTTCAGTTCCGGTGTTTTGGCTTTACGTTCAATTTGGTTAACAATTTGATAAACGGTATTACCCGCGCCAATTTGACTTTGATCGAAGACAGTTAAATAAACATGGCGTCCATCATCTAAATCAACTTCGACTTGTGATACCCCGTTTAAGCCATATAAAAATTGTCCCGCTTGATACGGTGTTTTTAAATTATTAATAATGGTTTTAACCTGGTTAAATTCAGTATCAGACAAAGGTTGTGTTAATTTGTCTTGATTAAGTTGATACAAAATCTTCCGAAAATTATCCCATAATTGGGCTGTTGTTTTAATTTGTGGCAGGTATTCCCACTGCTTTTGACCGCCTAAGTGTTCAAGGTGATTAATTAGCATTGGTTCAAATTCATTGACTTCATCTAGTATCAATGTCATGATAACAAACTCCTTGTAATCCCTATCAATAATCGCTTTTATTATCATAGCACAGATAATAAGTTGCTTTTGCTAATTATAAGTAAAAAAGAATTACCAAAAGCTAGTAATGCTTATTTTTATATTTGCGATAAAATCTAAAGAAATCTAAAATAATAATATAAATCTAAAGAAATCTAAAAGGAAAATAACGAATGCAAGATAAAAATCCATTTAATCCTACCTTTGGTGATGTCCCTAATATCTTCTTAGACAAAAAAACTATATAAAAAACAAGTTGATTAATAATATTAGTCAACTTGTTTTTTGTTGCTTTTTATTAGTTAGTTTGTAGTAACAAAGTTAAAGTTCTCAAAATTTGAAACTTTAGCACCAATGTTGTTTATACTTCCCAGAAAAATTCAGAATTAGGATCTTGTGTGGCTTTGATAAACTGATCAAATAACGGTAAAGTATATTGTACTTTGCCATAAGTGCTTGGTTGGACTAAGTTACGATCAATCATGCGTTTGCGATATTGTGAAACGTAACTAATACTTTTTTGCATTGCCTGCGCTGAATCGGAAAGTTTTGGATGATTAAGGATAGTAACTAAATACTTGCGATCAACATCAGAGATACCAGCAAAAATCTTTTGATAAGCATTGTTAAATAAGGTAATCTGATACTGCGCTAAAATATTATCCAAATTAGTCAAACTAGCTGTTATCTGATTGCGTTGTAAATAACGATAATAAATATCGCCTAATAATTGAAAAGCATACGAATACCCTTTTGTCAGTAACGCCATACGGTGGGCAACGGCAAAATCATTACCAAAAACATCTTGATAAGCATTTTCCATGTCCTGATTATTCAAAGGTTGCATAACAATTTTGCGTGATCGTAATAAGAACGTTAAGCGATCATTATTTTGCAAATCAAGGACCAAATCAGGTAAACCAGTCATAATTGCAAAAATCGGAAAATCTTCCCGTTTTAAATCATTATATTGTTGTGCAAAAGAACGAATTGGCTGTGAATCATTCACTTCATCAATCGTAATCACAACGTACTTACCTTGTTTTTGAATACTTTGCATTAATTCCGTTAGCATTTCTTCAACATTATAAGCCTCTTGATGTCGTGATAAGGTTACTGCACCGATTTTAACACTTTCAGAAACATCAAATATCTTAGAAAGTTTAGAACCGTGTTGTCGGTATAACTTTTGTGCCAAATTAGTTAAAATCCCCGCTTCATTAATTAAATTGACACA
Organism: Candidatus Paralactobacillus gallistercoris; assembly: GCA_018883675.1. GTDB lineage: Bacteria > Bacillota > Bacilli > Lactobacillales > Lactobacillaceae > Paralactobacillus_A > Paralactobacillus_A gallistercoris. Next base: position 6,429 of record JAHLFS010000026.1, read on the forward strand.
GTAACAGTTTGGATCTTGTCTCAAAATTTGGGTAACGCGGGTTAAAAAACTAGTTTTTCCAGAACCACGGACACCAGTTACAAAAAATGGCTGAGGATAACCGTTACGAATTTCATCAATTAAATCATTAATAACATGCTGTTTATCTAAAAAAATTGGTGGAACATTGCCAAACGTTGGATTAAAAGGATTATGTGCTTGCATATTTTATTTTCCATTTCTTTTAGAACTTTTTAGAACTTTATATTTATTTTAGAACTTTTTAGAAC
>JAHLFS010000027.1 GCA_018883675.1 Candidatus Paralactobacillus gallistercoris
GCTCGTCGGCAGCGTCAGATGTGTATAAGAGACAGATTATCATGTCCTTAAATAATGAAAATAGTTACGGTTTGATAAGGAAAATTACGATGGCAAGTTTTATTAAAAAAATTATTAATATTCAAAAACGCTTTAATATGCAACGAATTATTCGGGCCATTATGAATACATTCGCCAGCATTTTTCCGTTTATTTTAATAGGAACATTTGCCGACGCTATCGAAAAGGCATGTTTTTCCCCAAACGGCTTTTTCACATCAATTTATCATCTTAATCATATTATCCCAACGCCCATTTTTAATGGCGTGCATGCGATTTTACAAATTATCACTGATATAACAATTAACATCAGTAGTGTTTTTGCGGCTTTTTTTATCGCCAAGTACATTGCCAAATCATATTGCAAAAATGAACAAATGGCTGGTATCACTGGTGTTATTTTTTTCTTAATGACTACTTATAACTTTAATCCCAAAAGTCGCAATGTCTTTTTCTTCAATGATTTAGGCATGAATAACTTATTATTAGCAATTATTTTCGGTATGTTTGCTGGTTGGTTATTTACTAAATTAAGTCAACATCATGTCATGGTTAAACAACAAAAGCCTACCGCTGAAATTATGCGTCAGGAGCTAAATGATTTTATTCCAATTATCGTTACGTTATCAATCGGCGCGTTAATCAGTTATTTAATCTATTTAGTAGCACCATTAGGCATCACGAAAGAATTATACCTATTTTTAGCGATTCCTCGGCAATCACATCATCAGTTATTCAATATTATTAGAATGATTTTCTTTAATAACTTAATGTGCTGTGTCGGTTTATACGGACCATTGAATGTTTTACATCAAACAACGGACTTAAACCAAACCACCGCTAATTTAAATTATGCGATTATTCACCATTCGCTAGCTAATGTACCATATCCTATTTCAATGCATGCTTTATATTACACATATGCTACTTTTGGCGGTAACGGTATGGTAAATGGCTTAATTATCGCCATTTTATTGTGTTCGCATAATCATTACCAACGAAAAATCGCGAAATTATCGTTAGTACCTAATTTATTAAATTTTAATAGTCCCCTACTCGTTGGTTTGCCAATTATTTTAAATCCGCTTTTAATTATTCCGTTTTTAATAACACCGGTTATTAGTGTATTAATAGCTTACTTTTTTATCAAAACGGGATTAGTTCCACCAACAGTTTATCCTATTCCACCCACGACGCCGGGCATTTTAGCCGCTTATCTGGGAACTAATTGTAACATCGGTGCATTGTTAGTAAGTATTTTAAATTTGGTGATTGCAACTTTAATTTACATGCCATTTGTTAAAATGTCTGATAAATTACTAAACGCAATCAATAAAGAAGAAGGCTTTATTGATGAAACAAAAAAGTAAGCAATATTGGCGGCAAATTCGTTGGTTATTATTAATAATTATAATTATTGCGATTTGGTGGCCAGCTACTGTCTGGATTCATCAACGCGTGCATAATGAACATCAACCAGTTAAATCAAACATGCAGCCGGTGATTTTAGTGCCAGGTAGTTCGGCAACGGAAAATCGGTTTGATACATTAATCGATAAATTAAATGATGATGGGCAACGTCATTCATTACTAAAATTAGTCGTTAAAACTAATGATGCGATTACATATAAGGGCAAAATCTATAATAATGACAACCAACCTTATATTGTAATTGCATTTCAAGATAATCATGATGGTTATGATAATATCAAAAAACAAGCCAACTGGTTATCACTAGCGCTTGATGCGTTAATGAAAAAATACCATTTTAATCATTTTAATGCGATTGGTCATTCCAACGGTGGATTAATTTGGACATATTTTTTAGAAAATTATTTTGATCCGCATCATATGACGATTGATAAATTAATGACGATTGGCGCACCATTTAATTTAAACGAAAGCAGTAGTACCAAACGAACACCAATGTTACAAAATTTCATTCAAAATAATAATAAACTGCCGAAAAATTTGGACGTTTATACCATTGTTGGTGCTGAAACTTATAATACTGATGGCTTAGTACCTTGGGAAAGCGCAGTGCAAGCACGTTATGTTTTTCAAGGCAAGGTAAAACACTTTACTGAAATTACCGTAACTGGTGCGAATGCTGAACATTCTGATTTACCTCAAAATACTGAAATTGTGCAAAGTATTGAACAAAACATGTTAATTCAAGATGATAATAATAACACTGCCCACAACCAAGAGCAGCGCATTCCCCAAAAAGAATATGACAAAATTATTGATGATAAAACATCATCTAAATAAAAAACACGCGGTGGTAAATTACCACCGCGTGTTTTTAACGTGCAGTACTTTTTATTAAAAAAGTAAACATAGTTACTCCACAATAACTATGTAATCATCCCTAAATCCGTAGGTGCCCGTTAAGGCTGATGATCTGCCATCTTTGGCACTTATATGTGCTACTCGACTCATCGCATACTTGTATTTTAAGCAGTTAAATTAATTTTTTCAAGCCGATTTTGATTTTTCATGTTCATGTCGACGCCGCCACTCTAAATCCCGTTGCCAAAGCCATTTACTTAATTCACTAACTACTTGTGCAATCATAAAGCCAACTGCCATAGCGCCAGCAATCATGCCAACCAATACAGTTAATTTCATTGCCTTATTTAATTGTCCCAATGCCAAGCACCGAATTGCTTGGTAAGCAGTCGCACCAGGTACTAACGGTACCATTGCGGGAATATTAAATACAATGACGGGCATATGCTTAATGCGTGCAAATACGATGCCACATACCCCAACAATAAAAGCACCTAGTAAGCTACCCATAACCCGGCCAACATGAATCATGACCGCACCGACGTAAGTTAACCACGAAGCCATCCCGGCTAAACCAGCAACATTCAATGCACGTCGGGGGACATTAATACAAATCGCAAAACCAATAGTTGAACCATAACTAAATAATGCTTGAATAAAAAAATGTTCCCAAAATTTAATCGTCATTTAAAATACCCGATTTCTTAATAAATAAACCGAAAAATCAAAGCAATACCTACCCCAATTGCACCAGCACATAAAATGGCTTCTGCTCCCCGCGCAACGCCGGTAATTAAGTGTCCCGCTAATAAGTCACGTACTGAGTTAGTAATAGCTACTCCCGGTACTAGTGGCATAACAGCACCAATAATCATATTATTAATATCATGACCAACTCCCAGTTTAACTGCCAATACACCTAGAATACCGATATTAAAGGCAGCAATAAACTGACTAAGAAAGTTAATATTCGTTAATTTATTAATGTAATGATTAGACGCATAACCAACCGCGCCTAGTAAACAAGCCATCGGAAAATCAAACCAATCAAATTTGCCAGCAAAAATAATCATTAACATACCACTAATGATACCGGCACTAAAAATTTGCATCCATAATGGAAAACTAGACGTATTTTGTTCAACTTGAATTAAATACTGGTGAAGTTGTGGTAAAGTTAAATTACCACTGGCAAATGAACGTGATAACTGATTAACCCGGCTAATTTTTTCCAAGTTAATATCACGTTTATGAATTTCACGAATCTGCATGCCGCATTCATTTTCAACACCCATAAAAATGCCTGTCGGTGTTGTAAACAAGGTACTATTCGGAATACCCGCATTTTGAGCAATCCGATGCATGGTATCTTCCACCCGGTATGTTTCTGAACCATTTTCAACCATAATTCGTCCTGCAATTAAACAGGTATCAATTATTTGATCATGATCAACGTGATCAGGGTTTTCTTGAAATTGATATGAATTATTTGCTGACTTAGTCATATGCTTTCCTTCTTTTTGTAAAAATAAAAGCACGATTAAATATCGTGCTTTTATTTTAACATTAATTAAAGGTATAAAAAAACACCGATTATTCAATCGGTGTCAATCAAATGCGTGGCGACTTCCTACCCTTGCAGGCGGTTACCCACCAACTACTCTCGGCGTTCAGAAGCTTAACGACTGTGTTCGGCATGGGAACAGGTGTATCCTTCTGGCTATCGCCACCACACACGCGTGTT
>JAHLFS010000028.1 GCA_018883675.1 Candidatus Paralactobacillus gallistercoris
CTTTATTACTTAAATCAAAATCAACTAAAACAATTAACAACCAAATTAAAACAACACGCTTGGCACATTACGCACTTTAGTAATGTTCATATAACTGGTAATATCGTTACTGATAAAAACGAAATGTTAATGACAACTATTCCGTACGCGCAAGGATGGCATATTAAAGTTGATGGGCATAACGTCAAACCCATTAAATTACTCAGTCTTTTTACAGGTATCAATTTAAAACCAGGTAAGCATCAAATCAGTTGCACTTACTGGCCACCTTATTTTATTTTAGGAAGTATCATTACTTTAAGTGCATTAATTGGAATTGTCATTTTTAAAAAATATCATAAATAAAACAAAAAGACTGGTATTAAATTAATACCAGTCTTTTTGTTTTATTTATGTAAGTTGCTTAGTTAGTAACTGCAGTAATTTTAACGTGCATTTCGCCACCAGGCGTATTAATCGTTACCTTATCGCCAATGTGTTGACCGATTAATGCTTTAGCAATTGGTGATTCGTTAGAAATTTTACCGGCAAAAGGATCAGATTCAGCCGCACCAACGATTTGATAAGTTTCTTCTTCACCATCTTCTTCATCAACAAAAGTTACTTTTTTACCAACAGCAACTTCATCGGCACTTACAGCATCAGCATCAATTACTTCAGCATAGCGCAACATATTCGTAATAGTAGCAATCCGGCTTTCTAAAGCACTTTGTTCATCTTTAGCAGATTCATATTCTGAATTTTCGGATAAGTCCCCAAAACTACGAGCAATCTTAATCCGGTTAATTACTTCAGGACGACGCACTGTTTTTAACGTTTCTAATTCTTCTTCTAATTTTTTCTTACCTTCAGCGGTCATTGGGTATGTCTTTTCAGCCATAAAAATAAAACTCCTTCGTAAATGTTTTTAACATAACTTATAAGCTATCATGTATTACTTTGTCAAATTATTTTTCTTGTGAAGCACTGTTCCGTTGTACCAAAATATCCTTAATTTTAGTAGCTAATAAGTCAATTGCAACTTGATTTTGTCCGCCTTCAGGCACAATAATATCGGCATAACGTTTAGTTGGTTCAATAAACTGGTGATACATTGGTTTAACAGTATCAAGATATTGATCAATAACGCTTTCTAATGTACGACCCCGTTCCTTCATATCACGTTGAATTCGACGAATAATACGGATATCATCATCAGTATCAACGAAGACTTTAATATCCATTAAATCACGAAGACGTTGATCAAACAAAACCAAAATTCCTTCTAAAATAATTACTTCTTTTGGTTCAACCCGAACAACTTCATCACTACGATTATGAATGGTGTAATCATAAACTGGTTTTTCAATCGTTTTATAATTCATCAAATCTTGTAATTGTTGATAAAGTAAATCAGTATCAAATGATAAGGGATGATCATAATTTATCTTTTCACGTTCAGCAAAAGGAAGATTGCTTTTCTTATAATAAGAATCTTCCTCTAGTAACAAAATTGAATGTCCAGAAAATTTGTCAAAAATAGCACGACTAACCGTTGTTTTACCACTAGCAGAGCCACCAGCAACACCGATTACGATTGGATGTTTTTTATTCATAATAAAATTGCCTCCCTTAGCACCTAATTATAATAAAACCGAGGAAATGGATTCCTCGGTTATTAATACTAATCCAACCCCAACTTATCGCTCTTTTCAAGATGTTGTCCATAAGTACGTGAGTAAGTTACTTTACCCGTCTTCATATTAGCAACAAAGTATAAGTAATCTTTATCACGGTCTAATGGATGCAAAACTGCCTGCATTGAGTTCAAACTTGGTGAGTTAAACGGACCAGGTCCAAAGCCTTTATGCTTGTATAAGTTATAAGGTGAATTTACTTCAATATCTTTGTAAGTTAATTTAGTCTTATGCTTATTTAAAGCATACATTAAAGAAATATCTGATTGTAATGGCATACCAACGGCTAAACGGTTTAAAAATACTCCCGCAATCATCCGTCGATCCTTATCAGTTACCCCTTCACGTTCTACTAATGAAGCAAGTGTTAAAAACTGTTGAACAGTAAGATTATCCTTTTTAATTTGTGAGTAATATGGCTTTAAAACATCATTTTCAGCTTTAACCATTTGTGTCACAACTTGTTCAAGGCTTTCACCTTCATAAACACTATAAGTCAATGGATATAAATAACCTTCCAGATGATAACGAACATCTTTAGAAGCCATTGATGATGATAACAATTCTGGATACTTTTTGGCAAGTTTATTTAAGAATTTTTGATTCTTCATTAGTTTTAAGAATTGTTCTTTAGTGAAACCTGTCTTACTATGCGTTTTTTGAATAACATCGCCAATTTGATCAATCGTTACTCCTTCACGGACAAGAATCTTAGCAATTGCTTGTGATTGAGCAGTCGCACCATTTTGTAATTTATTAAGAATATCATCCATGCTCATTGATTGTTTAAAATTATATGTTCCTGCTTGGAAATCAGTATAATTATGCACACGCGTATAGTAATTAAATACCGTACTACTGCGAATTACCTTATCTTTTTCCAAAATTTGCCCGATTTGCTTATTACTTGCGCCCACGGGAATATCAACAGCAACAATCCGGTTATTATGTGCATTAACCGGTTTAAACGCCAATTTAACGTAGCGAACTCCCATAAACATTACAATAACAAATAATGCTGCCAAAACGCCAATAATCCAGTATACAAAATGATTAGCGACTTTTTGTTCATTATTACGCATTATTTCAGTTGCTGGTTTACGACGCGTTGTCCGTCGTGATTGGTAATCATGATCGTCGTTATTCAAAACTTGCTTCTCCTTGTTAACACATTATCGCTTAACATTATACCAATTCATTTTATGAATTGATAGCAACGTTAACAAATTTTAACGAACCTGAGCTTTTAATTGTTCTTGTAAATGTTTAATAATTTTATTCATTGCTGCATTTACTTGTTCTTCAGTTAATGTCTGTTGCCGATTTAAGAATGTTAATGTATAAGCCATTGACTTCTTATCATCAGCAATGTTAGTTCCTGTGTAAACATCAAATAATGATACGTCTTGTAAATACGCACCACCATTATTATTAATTACATCAGTAATTTGTTCATTAGTAACATCACGCGTTACTAACAATGCGATATCACGAGTAACTGCTGGGAACTTAGCAGTTGGATGTGCTTTAATATTTTGCTTTGGCAATGCTAAAACTTTATTCATATCTAATTGGAATACATAAGTAGTTGGAATGGCATATTGTTTAGCAATTTGTGGATGTACTTGTCCTACAAAGCCAATCATTTCATTACCAACATAAATATCAGCGGTACGTCCTGGATGCATTTGTAAATGCTGATCAGTTGCTTGATAAGTAATTGCATCTTGCAAATGATAATTACTTAATAAGAAAGCAACGACACCTTTAATATCATAAAAATCAACGGCTCTTTTGTTAGTATTCCAACCATTAGTAGTCATTAAACCAGTCATTGCTCCAGCCACATATTCAACTTCAGTTGGCCGTTTATCGTTTTCATTATCTTTTAGGAAAACGCGTCCTTGTTCATATAAAGCCACATCATTTTGTTTACGAGCAACGTTATAAGCAATATCATTTAACAAACCACTAATTAAATTTTCACGTAAGTAAACATGTTCATTAGTCATTGGCCAAGCAACTTTAGTAGCAAAACTAGGTGCTTGCATAAACTGGGTAGCTTTTTCTTCAGTAGTTAAAGCATAACTAATAGCTTGATCTAAGCCCGCACTTTCTAAATAATGACGTGTATCACGTAATAACTTTTGTTGAGAATTTAATGCACCTGGTGTCATTGCCATCACTGGTAATGTTGCGGGTAAATTATCATAACCATATAAGCGCACTACTTCTTCAATTAAATCGGCTTCAATGGCAATATCCCACCGACGTGGTGGCACACTAACTGAGAAAAGATCATCACTATTAGTTACTTCAAAGCCTAAACGTTCAAAAATATGTTGCACTTCATCCCCAGATAATTGGGTACCTAAAACATGATTAATCCGATCTAGTGAAATATCAATTACTACTGGTAAAGGAGTAACACTACTTGCACTAATGGTACCATTAGTTACATTACCGTCAGCTAATTGGGCAATCAAACTAGCCGCAGCATCTAAGGCGGTGTTAATATCAGCTAAATTGGTACCTTTTTCAAAACGTGATGAAGCTGCCGTACGACTATTATGATGTTGGGCACTTTTACGAACACTAACTGCATCAAAACTAGCTGCTTCTAAAACAATCGTTGTTGTTGTCGCACTAACTTCTGTCGCCGCACCACCCATCACACCAGCTAAAGCAACTGGTTTAGTAGCATCAGCAATGACAATATCATCATTCTGTAATTGATGTTCCTTACCATCTAATGTTAATAATTGTTCACCGTCATTAGCATGCCGAACATGTAATTGGTGACCGTTAATTTTATCATAATCGTAAGCATGTAACGGTTGCCCATAAGTTAACATCATATAATTAGTAACATCAACCACGTTATTAATTGGTCGAATACCAGCATTCCATAATCTAATTTGTAACCACATAGGACTTGGCTTGATGGTAATATTTTGTACCATTCGTAATTGATAACTTGGTGCTAATTTGCGATTAGCAACATCAGCACTTAACAAATCACTAGTCGCAACATTATTTTCGGTTACCGTTACTTTTTCAAAATGAGGCTTTTGATCATAAATAGCACCAACTTCCCAAGCAACCCCATGCATGCCTAATGCGTCAGCGCGGTTAGGAGTAATTTCTAATGACAAAATCGGATCATCCATGCCTAAGTATGGGAAAACAGGTGAACCTACTTGCACTGGTTCATTAAAAACATAAATGCCATCAGCGAATTCTTTCGGAACAACAGCGTCACTAAAACCAATTTCTTGTAATCCACAAATCATACCGTTTGAAGCTTCACCGCGCATTTTACCCTTTTTAATTTTGATATTATCAGCAATTCGTGCACCGGGTAAGGCCACAATAACGTATTGATCCTTGGCAACATTGGGAGCACCACAAACAATTTGGGTTGGTTCATCAGCACCAATATCAACTTGACAAACATGCAAATGATCAGCATTCGGATGTTGTTTAACATCGAGAATATGGCCAACCACAATCTTTTTCAAACCGTCAGCAGCGACATGGGTGCTATCAACTTCAATACCTGTTCTTGAGATTTTATCGGCTAATTGTTGCGGCGTAACATTTAATTGTAAGTATTCTTGCAACCAATGATATGAAACTTCCATTCTAGATAATTCCTCCCTTAAATTGATGTAAGAAACGAACATCATTTAAATAAAAATCACGAATATCCGTGATACCATACTTAAGCATGGCAAAACGATCAATGCCTAATCCAAAGGCAAAACCACCATAAACATCAGTATCAACTCCAGCTGCTTGTAAAACATTTGGATGGGTCATCCCAGCACCTAACACTTCAATCCAGCCACTATATTTGCAAACCGGGCAGCCCTTGCCATCGCAGTTAAAGCATGAAATATCAACTTCAACTGAAGGTTCAGTGAAAGGAAAATAACTTGGTCGAAAACGAATTTGGCGATCAGTACCAAAGATATGATGAATTGCGTATTCTAAAGTACCTTTTAAATCAGCCATGGTAATGTTTTTATCAATTACTTGCCCTTCCATTTGGAAGAATTGATGTGAATGCGTCGCATCATCTGTATCACGCCGATAAACACGACCTGGACTAATCATTTTTAAAGGTCCTTTACTAAAATCATGTGCTTCTAATTCACGCGCTTCATCTGGCGACATATGTGTCCGTAACAAAATATCATCTTTCACATAGAAAGTATCTTGCATATCGCGCGCTGGATGGTTCTTAGGAATATTTAGCATCTCAAAATTATGGCGTTCATCTTCAACTTCATAACCATCAACAACTTGGTAACCCATACCAATAAAAAGATCTTCCAAATCATCTAAAATTTGATTAATAACATGTGGTACACCACGTTTTAATGGCCGCGCTGGTAAAGTAACATCAATTTTTTCAGCTGCTAAAGCTGCATTCATCGCTTGTTGTTCAATTACCATTCGTTGGTGTTCAATAGCAGCAGTAATTTCATCACGGACTTTATTAGCCAAACTGCCTACTTGTGGTCGTTCCTGCGGATCAAGATCACGCATCCCACGTAAAATCGCGGTAATTGAGCCTTTTTTACCTAAAACACTAACGCGAATTTGATTTAATTGCTTTAAATCATTAGTTTGTTGAATTTGGGGTAACGTCGTTTGGGACACTTGTCGCAATTGCGTTTGCAAATCCATTAATAAAACCTCCTACTATTAATTTGATAATAAAAAAAAGCTTCATCCCCCAAAGGGACGAAGCTTCGCGATACCACCCTAATTTATAATCAATTTTGATTATACTCTTAATTAAATAACGGTTAAAAAACCGGAGTCTTTTTTGAAATTATCGCCCAAGATCAGCTCAAGAAATGAATTCATTGCTTAATAGATAGCTAGCTTGCACTAACCTAGCTTCGCTGGATTCTATTAATTAGCAATTACTACTTTTCTATCATTGCTTTTATTATCAAATTAATCTTTACATTCTTTAATATCTAACCATTTATCGGCCCAACCGTGCACGGCTTCAATAGCAGCACGTAAATCATTGCCACGTTCGGTTAAACGATATTGAATTAAAGAAGAATTAGGAAAAGTTTGCCGTTGAATTAAGCCTTCGCGTTCCAATTCCTTTAATCGTTCAACTAAAACCCGATCAGAACATTCGGGAATATAATTAGCAATGTCTTTAAAACGTTGGGGACCATTTTCTAATAAAACATCAATGATTAAACCATTCCATTTTTTACCCAAGATTGAAAAAATCTTGGTAAATTTAGGACATAAATGAAAGGTATCATGTTCATTGCATGTTTGATAATCAGTTGTAAAATCAATCACTGTTGCCATAAGATTATCTCCAGTAAAAGTAAATTACAATACTTAAATTCTATACCAAAAAACTAATTAAGTAAATATGCTTAGCCAATAAAACGTAATTTTCGTTCTAAACGATGCATTAATGGCACAACTACTTCATCAACCGCACAATAATCATCAACCAATGAAACCACAAAACTCTCCCGATATTTAGGTAATGAGGTTGTTGCTCCCCACATATGTTTAACAATAATATCTTTTTCCATTGGTGTTAATTTAGTAATTCGCTCAGCGTTATGCAAAGCTAATAATGGATGCAACTGATTATGTTTTGATAACGTTAAGTGCGTATTACGCCAATCATAATAAAACAAATCATGTAATAAACCGGCACGAGCTAGTGCGCGTGTATTTAAATGAAACTTTTTACCAATTAAATAACTATAATAAGAAACACTAATTGAATGTTTCAAGCGGTTAGAATAATAATGTTGGGGAAAAGCCGCTAAACGCTTAACCGCATCTTTTTGCAATAAATCAGCAATTAAAGCTACATATTCGGGATCATTACGCCATTGTTCTATTTTTTGCGTCATTATTTATGCAACACTCCTCTTATTTTCTTAACCAAAACATCAAAACACCAGCTGCTACGGCAACATTTAATGATTCTGCTTGTCCTTTAATAGGAATGTATAAATTATGATCAGTTTTAGTTAGTAGATCATCACTCATGCCATGACCTTCATTGCCAACAATCAACGCAAAATCATTAAGCGGTGTAACTTCACGATATGGTAAAGCTTGTTCATTTAATTCAGAACCATAAACAGGCATTTTTTGCGCTTGCAAACGCGTAATTACTTCATTAAGGTCAGCATGCAACACACTAAGATGAAACTGACTGCCTTGCATGGAACGTAATACTTTGGGATTATATTCATCAACACTACCATTACCTAAAATAACGCCAGCAAATCCAGCTGCATCAGCAGTACGTACCATCGTACCCACATTACCAGGATCTTGCACACGATCTAACAATAACCATGCGCCATCAAAATGTTGTGGTAAAACTTGCTTTGGTAAAGTAATCACAGCAAAAATTCCTTGCGGGGTTTCGGTAGCTGTTAATGCTTTGGCAACTTCTGGTGAAATTAAAGTTGTTTTGGCATAAAAGCGCCGTAATAATGGCTCGTTAGTGTACTTGGCAGTGGTATAAATTGCTTCAATTGGCGCTTGTGCACGAATTGCATCAGCTACTAAATGCCAGTCTTCTAATAAATATTTGCCTTCACGGCGCTGGTATTTTTTTTGAGTTAATTTTTTTACTTGTTTAATTTGTTCATTTTTAGGTGATTCAATATAACGCATTATTTGAGTTTCCTTTAATATAATTCATTAAGTATTATAGCACAGTAATTCCGCATTAAATGCGTATAATAAATGGTGAAATAATCATTAAAAGGAGAAGCATAATGGGAATTACAATTAATGTGTTTGGTCATGTGCAAGGCGTTGGCTTTCGTTGGCATACCCAACAAATTGCTACTAAATTAGACATTAAAGGTTTTGTTGAAAACGAACCAGACGGTAGTGTTTATATTGAAGCAAGCAGCACTAGTAATGAACAATTGCAACAATTTATTAATGCTATTCAACAAGGTCCAGCACCGGAAAGTCGGGTTGATAACATTCAAGTTAAGCAAGCAAATTTACCAATGTATCAAGACTTCACTATTAAACACTAATTAATAACTTTAAAGACTTTATCATCCGTTAAAAATTCTTTAGCACCAGCTGGTGATTCAATAGAACCAAATGGCATTTCACCACGTAAGACAAAGTGCTTCGGAATATTAAATTCTTGATGTACCCATTCATCAACTAACGGATTATAGTGTTGAATTGAAGCGCCAATTTGCAAACTAGCTAATGCTGTCCAAACACTATACACAGCAATTCCTACCGCTTCTTCAGTCCAATCATCAAAATTATCCGCATATGACTTAAACTGTTCTTTAGCATTTTGTACGGTTTCTTCATCACGGAAGAATAATACTGTCCCATGGCCAGCCGCAAAAGTATCAATTTTAGCCGCTGTTTGTGGAAACTTTTCCTTATGCGTCATTACTTGATGAAGAATATCCTTCGTTTGATTCCAAAACTTTTGATGCGCATCATTCAACAAAATAGCTACCCGAATTGGTTGACTATTAAAAGCAGACGGTGCTTGGTGCACTGCTTCTTTAACTGTTGCAATAATTTGTTCGTCATCAACATTAAGGCGATTACCTAAAGCATAAATTGACCGTCGTTTAGCTGCGGCTTGTAAAAATTGGTTATTATCCATAATTATTCACCTATATTA
>JAHLFS010000029.1 GCA_018883675.1 Candidatus Paralactobacillus gallistercoris
TGTATAATATTTTTATTTTTATTTAAAAATTCATAAAAGATTTAAAAATATCAAAAACTTTATAATAAAAATTTAATAAGTATTAATGTAATTATTTTGATACTAAATTGATATCAACTGACAAAAAAAGAGACTAGTAAAACTAGTCTCTGTCGTTTACAAAATTTATTCCGTAGTAATATCTTCATCTAAAGATTGAATATAATTAAATACTTCTTGGCCTGCTTTTCCACCATCACCAACTGCCGTAGTGATTTGTCGGAAACTATCAGCCCGAATGTCACCAATGGCATAAATACCAGGATGACTAGTAGCCATATTAGCATCAGTAAGTGCCCAACCTTGGTCATTACAAATGTGTAAATTCTTAAAAGCATCATTCATTGCTTGTAAGCCAACATAAATAAAAACACCATCAACTGGTAAGGTATGTTGTTCAGCAGTTACCTTATCGCGATAATGAACACCAGTTACCCCATGCTCATCACCAACAATTTTTTCAACTTGCGCATTCCAAATAAAATGCATTTTATCATTGGCAAAAGCGCGTTTTTGTAAAATCTTTTGGGCGCGTAATTGATCCCGCCGATGAATAACGATTACGTCTTTTGCAAGATTAGCTAAATATAAACCTTCTTCAATAGCAGAATCACCGCCACCAATAACTGCGACAGTCTGGTTTTTAAAGAAATTACCATCACAAACTGCACAGTAAGAAACACCGCGACCATTATATTCTTCTTCACCAGGGACATTTAATTTACGATGTTGGGCACCTGTCGCAATAATCACCGTTTTAGTATCATATTCACCAGCATCAGTAACAACATGTTTTAAACGACCATTATCATCAATGCGTTCAACATTACCATAAGTAAATTCAGCACCGAAACGCATTGCACTATCATACATTTTTTGGCCAAGATCTGGTCCTAAAATTGATGAATAACCGGTATAATTCTCAACTTCAGCGGTATTATTCATCTGCCCACCATAGATACCGCGATCTAACATTAATACTGATAAATTAGCACGTGAAGCATACAAGGTAGCAGTCATACCACCAGGGCCAGCCCCAATTACAATTACATCATATATCTTTGTCATAATTAATTACTCCTTGCTACTTGTTGATTACCATCCAAATACCACGGGATATGCGGATTACGACGACGTATAATTAAAATAACTAATGAACTAACAAAAAAGATGAGGCTCAAAATTTGTGAAACACGTAAAAAGTTACCAATCATCAACGAATCCGTCCGCATTCCTTCAACAAAGAAACGTTCAAATGAATACCACATAACATAGCTTAAAAAAACTTCGCCCTGTTTAAACCAATGCTTATTATGCCGAACCGTCATTAATAATATAAAACCGAGAACATTCCATAAGGACTCATATAAAAACGTTGGTTGTCGATAGGCGCCATTAATAAACATTTGCGCAATAATAAAATGTGGTAAATGAAAACTTTGTAAATAAGCTAAGCTGGTTATCGTGCCGTAAGCTTCTTGATTCATAAAATTACCCCAGCGACCAATCGCTTGCGCAATCATCACCGCAGGTGCAGCAATGTCTAAAATTAGCCAAATCGGTAAATGATGATAATGACAATAAATAATAAAAACAAGGGCGGCAGCAATTAAGCCACCATAAATAGCAATACCACCATGCCAAATTTGAATAATTTGATCAGGATGAGCCGCATAGTAAGGCCATTGAAAAATAGCATAGTACAAGCGTGCCCCAATTAAAGCAAACGGCATTGCCCATAAAATTAAATCCAAAATAGTATCTTCACTGATATTACGCTTTTGAGCTTCATTAATTGCTAAATAAGTTGCCAATAAAACACCGCAAGCAATAATAATACCATACCAATGAATTTCAATACCGCCTAGTTGCCACGCAATGGGATTAAGTACACCTAATATCAATTAAAAAACTCCTTATTGATTATCATTTTCATTTTGTGCAATCAGTTTAGTCAAATTAGCTTCAAAGGTTTTAGTCGCATCAAAGCCCATTGATTTCGCCCGGAAATTCATTGCCGCTACTTCAATAATTGTCGCTAAGTCCCGCCCTACTTTGACAGGAATAGTTATTTTAGGCACATCAACATCAAACAACTGCTGTGTGGCTTCGTTAGTACCCAACCGATCAAATGACTGAGCCGGCGACCAATTTACCAAGTGGACAATTAATGAAATTTCAGATTTTTCTCGTACAGCACCAGCTCCAAATAAACTCATCACATCAATAATCCCAATCCCCCGGATTTCAAGCAAATGTTGTAAAATCATTGGTGCTTCGCCAACAATGGTATGTTCATTCTGTTGATAAATATCAACCCGGTCATCAGCAATTAGACGATGTCCCCGCTTAACTAATTCCAAAGCAGTTTCACTCTTACCAATTCCTGAATCGCCAGTAATTAAAACACCTAAACCATAAATATCAACCAAAACACCATGTAATGAACGTCGTTGCGCTAACCGGCTTTCTAAATACTCTGTTAAAACTGAAGAAAGACGAGTTGTCATTAACGGTGAACCCAAAACAGGAATGTGTGCTTTTTGAGCAGCAGCAAACATTTCCCGAGGAATATCTAATTGCCGTGATACTAATAAAGCCGGTGTATCAGATTCACACATGCGATTAAGTACCATTTGACGCTCTTGATGGGTCATTTTCTTTTGCAAATATGAAATTTCGGTCAAGCCAAAAATTTGTACACGTTCATGTGGGTAGTAATCAAAATAACCAATTAACTCTAAACCTGGTCGTGAAACATCACTCACGGTAATATAACGTTTGTCTAATTGATCTTCGCCCGCAAAAACTTGCAGATGAGTAGCTTCGACCAATTCACGCACACTTACTTTTTTTACCATAAATTTACCCCTTTAATATTGTTACTCCATAAAATGACCAATAATCACATTATTAGCAAATGATAGCAAAATAGCTACGATCAAAGTAGCACCAAAACTACTAAAAGTAAAACTCCCTGGTACCCACGCATTAATAAAAGCAGCCGTTAGTTCTAACATAACCCCATTAATCACAATACCAAATAAGCCTAATGTTAGTAACGTAATTGGCAATGACAATAGTGATAAAATCGGCTTAACCAACATATTAAACAATGCTAAAACCACACTAGCACCTAAGGCCACCCAGATGCTAGCAACATGAAACATCGTCGGTAATAAACCGGCTAAAGCTAAAAAAAGAAACATATTCAAAAAAATACGACGCCAAAAATACATTTATTTACCTCGTCATTAATTATGATTAATTTCATAATATACAACTATTTTAACTAATAAAAAAGTATCGTTAAATAACGATACCAATTCTTATTAAACTAAATATTCATCGTGTGCACCCGAATGTAGTTCATAGATTTTACCAGTGCGCAAGTAAACAATCCATTCGCAAATATTAGTAACATAATCACCAATGCGTTCCAGATAATTAGCAACTAAGGAGTAATCCATCGTTCCGGCTACATTTTTTTCATTAGTTTGCATTGCGGCAATACAATGTTGATAAATCACATGAACATGTTGATTAACTTGTTGATCCATCATTGCGATTCGTTGTGCTAATTGAGCATCTTGCCGTAAATATGCATCCAACGCTCCCGTTACCATTGCTTTAACAATCTGGGCCGTTTGTCCGATGGCTGCTTCAATCATTGGCACACGTGGTTTATTCTTAACATGAATTGTAATTTTAGCAATGCTCACCGCATGATCACCCATACCTTCTAAATCATTGCAGACTTTCATAATCGTTACAATATCACGCAAATCAGACGTTACTGGCTGTTGCAATGCAATTAATTCTAAGCTCCGCTGCTCCAGTTCAACTTCACGTTTATTAATTTGCTGATCAGCCGCAATAACAGTATTAGCTAATGTTTTATCATGATTAATAAATGCCTCAACGGCTTTATTAATAGCTTCACTTACCATCATGCCCATTTCCGAAAAGCGAATATGTAATTGTTTCAATTCGCTTACCAACTTACGCATATTAAAAAACTCCCTTTATTACCCAAATCGTCCTGATAAATAATCTTCAGTAGCTTGTTGCTGTGGATTTAAGAAAATTGCTTTCGTTTGATTATATTCAATTAAATCACCTTGCAAGAAAAAAGCGGTTCGATCCGAAATACGTGAAGCCTGCTGCATATTATGTGTCACAATGATAATAGTGTATTGCTGCCGTAACTCAACTAAAACATCTTCAACTTTGCTACTCGAAATCGGATCAAGCGCACTGGTCGGTTCATCCATCAAAATAATATCCGGATGAACCGCTAAGACCCGGGCAATACAAACCCGCTGTTGCTGACCACCTGATAATGCCAATGCTGATTTATGCAACTTATCTTTAACATCATCCCACACTGCCGCTTGCTTAAGACTAGTTTCCACCGCTTGATCAAGCACTTGTTTATCACGAACACCGGCTAAACGTAAACCGTAGACAACGTTATCATAAATCGAAAAAGGAAATGGATTAGGTTGCTGAAAAACCATACCAACTTCCTTACGAAGTTGGGTAACATCCATGCTAGGAGCATAAATATCTTGACCTTCCTTTTTAATGGTGCCGGTAATTTTAACATGTGGAATCAAATCGTTCATCCGGTTTAAGGTCCGTAAAAAAGTTGACTTACCACAACCGGACGGACCAATTAAAGCAGTAATTTCATTCTTAAAAAATGACAGACTAATGCCGTGCAAAGCTTCAAATTCGCCATAAAATAAATGCACATTATCAGCAGTTAAAATTGGTTGTTTTGTCATTCTTCAAACTCCTTAGCCAAAGTGTCCTGAAACGTAAGCTTCAGTTGCTTGCATGTGTGGATTAGTAAAAATACGTTTGGTTGCATCATATTCAATAGCATGCCCTTGATTGAAAAAAGCCGTATAGTCGCTAACCCGACTTGCTTGTTGCATGTTATGCGTTACCACAATAATTGTATATTTTTCTTTTAAAGCTAACATTGTTTCTTCAACTTGCGCTGTTGAAATTGGATCAAGCGCACTGGTCGGTTCATCCATAAGCAAAATATCCGGCTGCATGGCAATTGCCCGGGCAATACACAACCGCTGTTGCTGGCCACCCGATAGTGCTAAAGCACTTTGGTATAAATCATCCTTAACTTGATCCCATAAGGCAGCTTGCTTAAGAGTGGTTTCAACAACTTGATCAAGATATTTTTTATTATGTTGGCCATGCCGGCGTAATGCAAACGTAATATTATCATAAATTGATTTATTAAACGGATTAGGTCGTTGAAAAACCATACCAATATGTTTACGCAATTCAAAAACATCAACTTGATTATCATTAACATTCAAATCCCGGTAAATAATGCGTCCTGTTACACGAGCACCATTTACGGTATCATTCATGCGGTTCAGCGAACGTAAATACGTGGATTTACCACTACCGGACGGACCAATTAAGGCGGAAATTTGGTAACGTGGAAAGCGTAGTGAAACATCATGCAAAGCTTCTTTACCACCATAAAACACTTTTAGATGCTCAGTTGCTAAAGCAATTTCATAATCTGTATCAGTCAAATCATTAATATATGTTTGTGGTTTTTCCATAATAACTCCCATTTATTTTGCCGTCATCTTTCGATAAATGTGATTACCAACCCAACGCGCAATAATATTAAATATCAAAACGGCTAACACTAATACCGCTGATGAACCGGCAGAAACAGCTTCTGCATCAGGCATAATTCCTTCAGCATTAATTTTCCAAATGTGCACGGCTAGCGTTTCTGCCGGGCGCATTGGATTTAACGGACTAGTAATTTTAAAAGGATTCCAATTAGTAAAATCTAATGGTGGTGCTGATTGCCCAGCAGTAAAAATTAAGGCAGCAGCTTCACCAAAAACACGACCCGCGCATAAAATAATACCAGTTAAAATGCCGGGTAACGCCGCTGGAATTACTACATGAACAACAGTTTCCCAGCGCGATAAACCTAAGGCCAAGCCGGCTTCACGTTGCGCAGCATCCACACTCCGTAACGCATCTTCAATATTACGCGTCAACAACGGCAAATTAAAAATTGTTAATGCCAAAGCACCTGATAAAATTGAAAAGCCGAGATGACATTGCACTACAAAAACTAAGAAGCCAAATAAGCCCACCACGATGGATGGTAACGAACTTAAAATTTCTATCGCGGTCCGAATTACACTAGTTAACCAGTTATTAGGTGCATATTCGGATAACCAAATACCAGCTCCTAGTGCTAACGGTACTGAAATAAGCATTGACAAAATTAATAAGTAAAACGAGTTAAATAATTGAATACTGATACCACCGCCACTTTGAAATGCTTTCGCCGGTGTTGTTAGAAAGTGCCAACTAACATGTGGTAAACCTTGTACCAAAATATATATCAGTAATGTTGCTAAAATCATTACAATTATTCCGGCAATTGTATATAGCGTTAGTGTTGATATTTTGTCCCATTTTTTTGCATTCATCTATTTAATTTCTCCTTTACGACCAATCCACCGAATTACCAAATTAAACAATAATGAAATTAATAATAATAACAATGCCAAGGACCATAAGGCATTATTAGCCGCTGAACCTAAAACCGTATTACCAATTCCCATTGTTAAAACACTCGTTAATGTCGAAGCCGGAGAAACCAAGTTTTCAGGCAAAAGAGCGGCATTACCAATTACCATTTGAACTGCTAAGGCTTCACCGAATGCTCGTGCCATCCCTAAAACGACGCCAGTTAAAATACCTGGTGTTGCCGCCCGCAAGACAACCTTATAAATTGTCTGCCACCGCGTTGCTCCTAATGCTAATGAAGCTTCGCGATAATGTCGTGGCACAGCACGTAAAGCATCAACCGTCATTGCCGTTTCCGTTGGCAAAATCATCACAAATAATACCAACGTACCTGCTAAAATACCAAACCCGGTGCCGCCAAATAAATGCCGAATAAACGGCACAATTAACGTTAACCCAATAAAGCCATAAACAACCGAAGGAATACCAACCAACAATTCAATTACTGGTTGTAAAACTTTTTTACCAATTTTAGGTGAGATTTCCGTCATAAAAATGGCCGCGCCAATGGCTAATGGGGTTGCCAAAAAAACGGCTAGGAAAGTTACTCCAAAAGAACCAATAATCATTGGTAATGCACCTACTTCAGGCTTACCATGGTGCATTACCGTGGGATTCCAATTACTAGTAAAAAGAAAAGTCAACGGATTGACTTTATTAACAATAAAAGTGGCTAAACCATGACTAGCAATAAAACCAAAAATAGCAATCACAATCGCTATAATCAATACAATACAAGTAGTGCTTAAAAACTTGCCACGTTGTTCAGTCCGCGCGGCGCGTGATTTTTTTAATAATTTTGCTTTAATCTTATCATTCATTTTAATTACCTTATCGTGGGGTTATTTTGCCAGCGGCATTCTTTTGTACCTTCATCTGACTCATCGGAATATAACCAAGTTGTTTAACTAATTTTTGTTGAACATGATCGCTTAACATATAATTAATAAAAGCTTTAGTTAATTGATTAGGATGTTTTTGGGTATACATATGTTCATATGACCATAATGGCCATTGATTAGTTTCAACATTTTCATCATTAGGCTGTACTCCATTAATCTTTAAAACTTTAACAGTATGATTAACATATGAAAAAGCCATATAACTAATAGCTCCTGGCGTCGCGGCAACAATTTGACGTACCATCCCTGATGAATCTTGTTCCTGGGCTTGTTTAGGTTGTTTGTTTTTTAAAACAACTTGTTCAAAAGTACTCCGCGTCCCGCTACCGGCGGCCCGATTAATCAAAACAACTGGCACATTCTTACCACCTAATTGACGCCAATTAGTAATTTCACCAGTGAATACTTTGGCCAAATCACGCATCGAAATATTATCAACGCCAACATCCTTATTTACAACGGGCGTAATGCCTACCACCGCAACTTTATGATCAATTAATTGCCGTGCATCAATGCCTTTTTTATCTTCAACAAATAAATCAGAATCACCAATATCAACGGCGCCTTCCTGAATTTGACTTAAACCAGTGCCCGTGCCACCGCCTTGAACATTAATAAAAGTATTTTTATGTGTACTGCAATATTGCTCACTTGCTTCTTCGACTAATGGTTGCAATGCCGTTGAACCAACAATGGTAATTGATTCAGCTGGTTGACCGGCAGTTACCTTACAATAAATCAAAAGTGATGTCAGTACTAATATACCAATACTGGTATAAAATACTTTTTTCATAAAAAATAACCCTCCAGTTTAATCACTAATTCTAATTTAACGAATTAGTGTAAAGAC
>JAHLFS010000030.1 GCA_018883675.1 Candidatus Paralactobacillus gallistercoris
ACTAATAAAATAATAAAGAATAAATATTAATGTATTTATTTTGTAACTGATTTGCGATCGTTTGTAATTGTGGTGTCATTTGTTTTATATAAAAATCAGTATGCTCATCATCATTTTCATCAATAAAAAAATTAACCTTCACCATTTAACCTCCTTTTAATTTAATTCTAAGTATTATGGTGAGAATATTTTTAATAAAAATATTAATGGTAGCAATTATTAATTAAATGGTTAATTTTTTACTTTAAACGTAATTTTCCTTTTATCTTGCTAAACTTTTCATATCTAATTGGTAGACTATAATTAGAAAAATATATTTTAAGGAGAAATCATATGAACGGTTTCCTTGGTGAATTCGTTGGCACGATGATCCTGGTTGCTTTAGGAACAGGATGCGGTGCCGCAGTTAATTTAAAGAAAAACTATGCCCACGCTCAAAACTGGTTATTTATCTGTATGGCGTGGGGTATGGCCGTAACGATGGGCGTATATGTTGCTAGTACGTTAGGTTCACAAGCATCATTAAACCCAGCTGTTACCTTAGGATTAGCAATTCTTGGCAAATTATCTTGGAGTAGCGTTATTCCTTACATTGTCGCTGAATTGTTAGGTGCTTTTGTTGGTGCAGCATTGGTAATTATTCAATACTATCCACAATTTAAAGCTACTAAGAATGAAGCTGACGGTAATAAGGTTGGTATTTTTGCCACCGCTCCAGCCATTAGCAATTCGCTTTTTAATTTTCTCAGCGAAACGATTGCTACTTTTTTCTTCCTATTAATTTTATTTAATATGGGCAACTTTACTACCGGCCTAAAGCCATTAATGGTTGGCTTACTAATTGGTGCTATTGGGATGTCATTAGGTGGAACTACGGGATTTGCACTTAATCCGGCGCGTGATTTTGCACCTCGTTTAGCTTATGCGATTTTACCCGTACCGAATAAAGGTAATGCTAACTGGGCTTATGCTTGGGTTCCGATTGTTGGTCCAATCATCGGCGGGATGTTAGCCGCTTTAGTAACTTTAATGTTTTAAGTAAAAATAAAAAAAGGTGGTTGTAATTACAACCACTTTTTTTATTGCAAAGCATTAATTTCAGTTGATGTTAACGCACGGTATTCACCTTGTGGTAAATCACCCAACGTTAATGTCCCCATTTGTATTCTTGTTAAAGATAATACACGCATGCCAAGCGCTTGAAACATACGTTTAACCTGATGAAACTTACCTTCAGTAATCGTTAATTCGATTTGGCTTTGTAGCATATTTTCATCATACTTTAATAAACGTAACTTGGCCGGTTTCGCCGTAAAATGTTCATCTACTTTTACACCCTTAGCAAAAGTAGCAATTGTCTGGGCAGTTACTTGGCCTTGAACGGTAGCGCGATAAACCTTGTCAACATGATGACGCGGTGATAATAAGTTATGAGCTAACTGCCCATCATTAGTCAACAATAATAGCCCTGTTGTATCTTTATCAAGCCGACCAACCGGAAATAAATCATTCCGATAATCATTGTCAGTTAACAAATCTAAAACCGTAGCTTGATGTTTATCACTAGTAGCCGAAATCACCCCAGCCGGTTTATTAAGTAGCCAGTAAAAATATTTTTGATACTTAATTGGTTGATGATGAATACAAACCTTATCAAGTAGTGGATCGATTTTTTGATTGGCAGTTTTAGCTACCTGATCATTCACAAATACTTTTTTATTTCTAATTAATTGATGGCTTTCAGAACGAGTCGCCACTTGCATATCACTTAAAAACTTATCTAATCTTATTTTCATAATTAACTAATCCGTAGTAAATGACGTAAACGTGCTACTTTAGCACCTAAAATTTTATCAGCTAAGCGTGTTTTTAAAACACAGTAAATATAAACTAATGCTCCTAAAACAACACTAATAATAATCGTAATCATCGCATTAAGACGACTATTAGGATTTAAGAATAATTGCATAATCTTAATACTGCCCCATGCGACAATAAACATTAATGCCGAGAAAATAACAATTACTAATAATCTTTTCATGGTCTGCATCATATTAATATGATAAGTATGAATTACCGCACGAAGCATTAACGTTGAAGCAACAATAAAGCCTAAAGCTGTGGCAATCATCGGTCCATAAACTTGGAATAAATGAATGCATGGATATTGCAATGCAATTTTAACGACAAAACCAACGACTAAACACCAAATGGCTTTACGGTTTTGGTATAAAGCTTGTAAAATAGCCGCCATAACGGTATATAATCCCAAAATAATCGCTACATAAGCAGATAATTTCAAAACAGCAATCCCCACTGGACCGCGACCATAAAAAATAGTGTATAGTGGATCAGCAACAGCTGATAATCCGATTGCCGCTGGCACCATTACAAAGAAGAATAATTGCAACATATCATTAACTTGCTTACCAATCACTTTGGTATTATTGCGCGTATAAGCAGCTGATAATAAAGGCGTTGCCGTAATTGCCATGGCAGTTGCTAATGAAACAATAATCATAATTAACTTATTAGCATTAAAAGCAAACAATGCAAATAAACTATCCAAGGTATCCTTACTAAAATGATGAATAGTCAACATAATGGGATTAAAGGTATATTGATCAACTAAGTAAAAAATACTAATCCCCGCATCCATAATAATATATGGAATAGCTTGTTGAATAATGCTCCATAAGATTTGATTAGTGGAAATTTTAAGTTGATGTTTACTGTGTTGAACAACGCCAACATAGTAGTTTAAATGCTTTAAATAGTAAAAAATTAATAATAATAAACCGGCACTAGCCCCAATAAAAGCAGCAAATGTTGATTGTGCCACCGCATCAACATAACTACCTTTAAAGACCTTCATAATTAAATAGCAAGTAACCAACATGTAAACAACCCGGGCTACTTGTTCAATAAATTGTGATAATGCGGATGGTGCCATTTCAGAATAGCCTTGGAAAAAACCACGCGTAATACTTAAAATCGGAATAATTAACAATGCCCAACTTAACGCCCGAAAAATCATGGTAAGTTGGGGACTGCCAACCGCAAAAACAGGAGCACCAAAGTACATAATTAACATACTAATGATTCCCATCAACGTCATCATAACTAAACCATGACGATATAAGCGTTGCCCGACTTCATATTCATCCAAAGCGTTATAATGAGCAACTTGTTTAGAAATCGCACCAGGTACTCCGGCGGTTGAAATAACTAAAAAGATACTATAAACTTGGTAGGCTTTCGCATATAACGCATTCGCCAAATTACCATTACTACCCATCCAAATTAACCATGGAATAATGTAAATTGCGCCTAGAACACGAGAAAAAACACTACCAGCAGTCATCCAAATAGAACCGCTAATCATTTTATCTTGTGCTGTTTTTTCACTTGATGCGTTCGGTGTTTTTTCTGCAATTACTTGGACATCAACATCATCAGGTACTTCAACAACAACTGGTTCCTTTTGTTTACGAAAATGATGTTGTTTTTTGCGCTGTGCAGCTTGCTGTGCACGATATTCTTCACGGCGCAAAATCGGTTTCTTATCATCTGCCATTTGCGCTACCCCTAACGTTTTAATTTACTTTCAAATTTAGTGCATACGTTTTATATTTTATAAAAACCATTGTTAACTTGCAATTTGTTTAAGTAAATCACAAACGGTTTTATTTGTATTTTTATAAATGACAGCCTAGACTAAAAGTGAAGGTAGATATGTAAGGAATCTATCAAATATTTGGAGTTATTATTGGAGGAATGACTTATGGCTGATTATGCTAAAAGACAATTAAAAGCCTTAGATCGCATTTCTAAGAAGATCTTGGATGCTGAAAATCATCTTACTAAAATTGAAGATAGTGTTGATGATAAGAAGCACCGGACAGCACAACATGAAACAATCAAGGACATCAAATCAATCTTGAAACATGCCGTTAAAGTTGATAAAGATGAACTTAAAATTGCTGTTCATAAAGATGAAGGTCACAAAGATTCAACGGAAAATCATTATGTTTATACACAAGATGAAGAACAAGTTATTAATGATTTAAAGAAAGAATTTGCTGAATTAGATCAAAAACTAGCTGATTTGAAAGGTGCGGAAGGCTATGAAGTTAAGGCCTTCTTAACTGAAAAAGATTACTTAGCTAAGGCTAAGGAAATCTTAGTTGAAGCTGGCCGTTTTAATACTGATATTGATCATGATGAAGCGGCAAAAGATAATAATTAATTAAGTTAATCAATATTAAAAGCGTTCACATTTACTTGTGAACGCTTTTTATTTATAATAATAGTATTATTGTTATTATAAATAAAGGATTATTTTATATATGAAACCAATTATTCCTATTTTTTATGCAGTCAATGATTATTATGCACCATTAATTTCAGTCAGTTTAGTTTCACTGATTAAAAATGCTGCTCCGAATTATCAATATCAGATAACTATTTTATATCAGGAATTATCTACTGAGAATAAACAAAAATTAGCACAGTTAGCGACCGATAATGTTAATATTACGTTTGAATCGATCGATAAAAATTTTCAAGCCCGTTTCGGTGGTGATCAAAACACCCTACGCTGTGATTATTTTAC
>JAHLFS010000031.1 GCA_018883675.1 Candidatus Paralactobacillus gallistercoris
GGTATTGATGCGGGTGTGGCGGAATTGGCAGACGCGCTGGATTTAGGTTCCAGTGTTTAAATAACGTGGGGGTTCGAATCCCTTCACCCGCACTAGTCACCTGCTGACTTAGCTCAGTTGGTAGAGCATCTGTCTTGTAAACAGAGGGTCGAAGGTTCGAATCCTTTAGTCAGCATCTTGCGGAAGTAGTTCAGTGGTAGAACACCACCTTGCCATGGTGGGGGTCGCGGGTTCGAATCCCGTCTTCCGCTTGTACCACCCATGCCGGGGTGGCGGAATAGGTAGACGCACAGGACTTAAAATCCTGCGGTCAGTGATGACCGTACCGGTTCGATTCCGGTCCTCGGCACCATTTATGCACCCATAGCGCAACTGGATAGAGTGTCTGACTACGAATCAGAAGGTTGTAGGTTCGACTCCTACTGGGTGCATTCATCGGGAAATAGCTCAGCTTGGTAGAGCACTTGGTTTGGGACCAAGGGGTCGCAGGTTCAAATCCTGTTTTCCCGATTAATTCAATAAACAATTTGCGGAAGTAGTTCAGTGGTAGAACACCACCTTGCCATGGTGGGGGTCGCGGGTTCGAATCCCGTCTTCCGCTTTTTTTGTATATAAATAATCATTCCGAGAAATAGCTCAGTTTGGTAGAGCACTACGTTCGGGACGTAGGGGTCGCAGGTTCAAATCCTGTTTTCTCGATTTTTAGCTCATTATCATTAGGTAATGGGCTTTATTTTTTATCCTCTTTTATTTAATAGCTAATCTGTATATAATATAGTCAAGATTAGTCAAAGTCAAAGAGGTGAGATATGTGCAAAGCAAAAATATTTCTGATGTCATTGAAGAATATTTGAAAAAAATTCTTTCAGACAATCCGCAAATTGAAATTAGACGTTCAGAAATTGCAACATTATTTAACTGTGTGCCTTCCCAAATTAATTATGTTATTAATACTCGTTTTACTACCCAACAAGGTTATTTAGTTGAAAGTAAACGTGGTGGTGGTGGTTATATTCGTATTATGAAAGTTAAGTTTGTTGATCAGCAGGAATTAATTGATTCAATTATTGCTGGTATCGATACTCATATTTCTGAACGTAATGCTTTAGCAATTATTCATCAATTATATGATGAAGGCATTATTTCGCCAAAAA
This sequence comes from Candidatus Paralactobacillus gallistercoris, assembly GCA_018883675.1. Classification (GTDB taxonomy): domain Bacteria; phylum Bacillota; class Bacilli; order Lactobacillales; family Lactobacillaceae; genus Paralactobacillus_A; species Paralactobacillus_A gallistercoris. The sequence continues at coordinate 1,155 of JAHLFS010000031.1, forward strand.
TTGGTAATATGATGTGGTCAGTTTTATCACACAGTACGTTAAATTGTCGTGAAAAAGCAACTGAAAATAAGTTGCGGGCAACGTTATTAGTTGCAATGCTAAACAGTTTAAGATATAAACGACAATAATAGTTAATTAGAAAGTGAGTAACTAAATGAACAACCTTTTTACAATGAGTGCTAATCAGGTTATTGATTTAGCACAAGCCCAAGCACGAAAGTTAAAACAAGCTGCCGTTGGTACAGAACATCTTTTACTAGGATTAGTTTTAGAAGAAGAAGGTATTGCTGGTAAGGTCCTTCATAATAATAAGATTACCGCAAGTGATGTATTTGACGAAGCTGAAATGTTTACGGGTTATGGTACTGCCGGACATCATGGGCATAGCGAATTACCTTACTTGCCTAAAGCACGGCAAATTTTAGTAAACGCTGGTGAAATTGCATATCAATTTGGACAAACGCAAATTGGTACAGAACATTTATTATTAGCATTATTAGCTAGTCAAGATGCATTAGCGATTGATATTTTATTAGATTTAGGCGCCGATATTGATATTTTAAGAAATGAAGTTCTTGATATGATGGGGGTTAGCGGTAGGGATCGTCGTAAAATTGCTACTAATTTAAAACAAAAGCAATTGGTTACTACCAAAACGCCAACTTTAGATAAAGTAGGCCGCGACTTAACGCAAATGGCAGCTAATCATCAATTAGATCCAGTTATTGGTCGTGATAAAGAAGTCGCTCGTTTAATTCAAATTTTAGCGCGTCGCTCAAAAAATAATCCCGTTTTAATCGGTGAACCTGGTGTTGGTAAAACGGCAATTGTTGAAGACTTTGCCCAAAGATTAGTTAGCGGTGATGTTCCAGATGAAATGAAGGGTAAGCGTTTAATGATGCTGGACATGGGCTCTTTAGTTGCCGGTACTAAGTATCGTGGTGAATTCGAGGATCGTTTTAAGAAAATTCTTGAAGAAGTTCATCAAGATGGACAAGTAATTCTTTTCATTGATGAATTGCATACCTTAGTTGGTGCTGGTGGTGCTGAAGGAGCAATTGACGCTTCTAATATTTTAAAACCGGCCTTAGCACGTGGTGAAATTCAACTAATTGGTGCTACTACGTTAGCTGAATATCAAAAATATATTGAAAAAGATACCGCTTTAGAACGACGTTTTGCGACTATTCATGTTGATGAACCTTCAGTAGCTACTGCTGAAGATATTTTAAGAGGATTACGTAAGCGTTATGAAGAATATCATCACTTGGTAATTACTGATGACGCCATTACGGCAGCGGTGCGGTTATCACAACGTTATTTAACAAGTCGGTATTTACCTGATAAAGCCATTGATTTAATGGACGAAGCTGCTGCTAAGGTTCGTTTGGATCATGCTAATAAAAAAACAGCATTAGAGAAAACACAAGAAGAATTAAATAAACTAGATGCAGCTAAGGAAGCTGCTATTATTGCAATGGATTTTGAAACTGCCGCCGATATTCGTGATCAAGAATTAGCATTAAAACAAAAACTTGATAAGCAGTTGTTACGGCATTTTGAAAAAGAAGGCCAAAGTGCTATTAATCCGCATCTTAAAGTAGAAGCTAATGATGTTGCCGCGGTAGTTTCACAATGGACGGGTGTGCCCGTTACCCAGTTACAACAAAAAGAAAGTCAACGTTTACTCAATTTGGAAAAAACTTTGCATAAACGGGTTATTGGTCAAAATGATGCAATTACGGCGGTTGCTCATGCGATTCGGCGGGCGCGCAGTGGCCTAAAGGATCCGAAGCGTCCAATTGGTTCATTTATGTTTTTAGGACCAACCGGGGTTGGTAAAACGGAATTAGCTAAGGCATTAGCCGCAGCAATGTTTGGTTCTGAAGACGACATGATTAGAATTGATATGTCAGAATACCAGGCTCAATATAGTACGAGTCGGTTAATTGGTTCGGCACCTGGTTATGTTGGCTATGATGAAGGTGGACAATTAACAGAAAAAGTCCGTAATCATCCGTATGCGGTTATTTTATTTGATGAAGTTGAAAAAGCTGATCCTGATGTATTTGATATTTTATTACAAGTTTTAGATGATGGTTACTTAACTGATTCTAAAGGACGGAAAGTCGATTTTCGGAATACAATTATTATCATGACTTCTAATTTAGGGGCACAAGCATTACGTGATAATAAGGCTATTGGGTTTAGCTCACAAGATCCGCATACTGATTATACGACCTTAAAGCACCAAACTTTAACCGAATTAAAGCATTTCTTTAAACCGGAATTTATCAACCGGATTGATGAAACCGTTGTTTTCCATCCATTAACTAACGATGAGTTAATTAAGATTGTTAAAATTATGAGCCAACAATTACTAAAACGTTTGGCTGAACAAGATATCCATATTAAGTTCACAACGGCAGCACTATCGTTCTTAGCCCAAAAAGGTTATGATCCGCAGTATGGAGCACGACCATTGCGGCGTGCTTTTCAACATTATGTTGAAGATTTATTAAGTGATGAATTGTTAAAAGGTAACATTAAGCATGGTGATTATGTAACACTCGGTGCACGTGATCACCAATTAAAACTAACTATTAAACGTTATAATGATGCGGGTAAGTTAGTTAAAATTTAATAAAAATAGCAAAGAATCATGGTAAAACTATGATTCTTTTTTATTGGCTTGACTTTCTAATAACTAAGTTTTATATTTATCACAGTAGTATTATTTTCAAGGTTTAAATACTGATTTTAACGATCTATTGTCCGTTGAAATCACTTATAATGGAGCAAAAACAGTAGTTAATAATTACCGTTTTTGGTTTTTTTTTGCTTAAAATCATTAAAAAACACCATTTGTAACATAAATTTAATATTTAAAATTGAAAATAAATTATTCGAAGAGGTGAACGGTTTGGCAGGACATTTAGTCAATTACGGTAAGCACCGTGTACGGCGGAGCTACTCCCGTATCAAAGAAGTTTTGGCACTTCCTAACTTAATTGAAATTCAAACTAATTCATATAAGTGGTTCTTAGATGAAGGTTTACGTGAAATGTTCGATGACATTATGCCAATCGAAGATTTTGCGGGTAAATTGTCATTAGAATTTGTTGATTATCAACTTCTTGAACCAAAGTATACTGTTGATGAAGCACGGCAACATGATGCTAACTACTCAGCACCATTACATGTTACATTACGGTTAACTAACCATGAAACTGGTGAAATTAAGTCGCAAGATGTCTTCTTTGGCGACTTTCCATTAATGACTGAACAAGGTACTTTCATCATCAATGGTGCTGAACGTGTTATTGTTTCACAGTTGGTTCGTTCTCCTGGTGTATACTTCAACAGCGAAACTGATAAGAATAGCCGGGTAACTTATGGTACAACGGTTATTCCTAATCGTGGTGCATGGTTAGAATACGAAACTGACGCTAAAGGAATTGCTTACGTTCGTATCGATCGGACACGTAAGATTCCAATGACAGTTTTGGTACGTGCCTTAGGTTTTGGTTCTGATTCACAAATTATGGATATCCTTGGCGAAAGTGAATCATTAATGCTTACTATTGAAAAGGATGTTCATAAAAATGCCGATGATTCACGGACTGACGAAGCATTAAAAGATATTTATGAACGTTTACGTCCTGGTGAACCAAAGACTGCTGAAAGTTCCCGTTCTTTACTTTATGCTCGTTTCTTTGATCCAAAGCGCTATGATTTAGCACCTGTTGGTCGTTATAAGATTAACAAGAAATTAAGCTTAAAGACTCGTTTATTAAAACAAACATTGGCTGAAACATTAGCTGATCCTGATACAGGAGAAATTATTGCTAATAAAGGCAATGTTGTTGATCGGAAGTTAATGGACAAATTAGCTCCATACTTAGATCGTGATGACTTCAAGACTGTTACTTTCGAACCTTCAAGTGATGGTGTCGTTACTGACCCTATGACTGTTCAAGTTATTAAAGTTGTTTCACCTAAAGATCCTGAAAAGATCGTTAACTTGATTGGCAATGGTCATATTGACGCTAGTGTAAAGCACATTACACCTGCTGATATTATTGCCTCAATGAATTACTTCTTGAATTTGCAAGAAGGTTTAGGCTCAACTGACGACATTGACCACTTAGGTAATCGGCGGATTCGTTGTGTGGGCGAATTGTTACAAAATCAATTCCGGATTGGCTTAGCACGGATGGAACGTGTTGTTCGTGAACGGATGTCAATTCAAGATATTGATACAGTAACACCACAACAATTAATCAATATTCGGCCAATTGTTGCTGCTGTAAAAGAATTCTTTGGTTCATCACAATTATCACAATTTATGGACCAAAATAACCCATTAGGTGAATTGTCCCATAAACGGCGTTTGTCAGCTTTAGGACCTGGTGGTTTAACACGTGATCGTGCTGGTTACGAAGTACGTGACGTTCACTACACTCACTATGGTCGTTTATGTCCAATCGAAACTCCTGAAGGTCCTAACATTGGGTTAATCAACAACTTGGCTACGTACGCCGTAGTTAATAAGTATGGCTTTGTAGAAACGCCATACCGTCGTGTTGATTGGAATACACACAAAGTAACTGATAAGATCGATTACTTAACAGCAGATGAAGAAGATAATTATATCGTTGCTGAAGCTAACTCACCATTAAATGAAGATGGTACCTTCAAAGATAAGATTGTTTTAGCACGTCATAAAGATGACAATATCGAAATTAGTTCCGATAAAGTTGACTACATGGACGTATCACCAAAACAAGTAGTATCTGTTGCGACAGCCTGCATCCCATTCTTAGAAAACGATGACTCTAACCGTGCTTTAATGGGTGCTAACATGCAACGGCAAGCTGTGCCATTGATTAATCCTCATGCACCATTAGTTGGTACTGGTATGGAATATCAAGCTGCGCATGACTCTGGTTCTGCACTCTTAGCTAAAGCTGATGGTGTTGTTGAATACGTTGATGCTAAACAAATTCGTGTTCGTCGTGAAGATGGTACCTTAGATACCTACAAATTGATGAAACATCGTCGTTCTAACGCTGGTAAGGATTACAACCAACGGCCAATTGTTCATGTTGGTGAAAAAGTTGAAGCTTCAGAAGTAATTGCTGACGGTCCAGCTATGGATAATGGTGAATTGGCTTTAGGTCAAAACCCATTAATTGCTTTCATGACATGGAACATGTATAACTACGAAGATGCCATCGTCTTATCAGAACGTTTGGTTAAAGAAGACGTATACACATCTATTCATATTGAAGAATATGAATCAGAAGCTCGTGATACTAAACTTGGACCAGAAGAAATTACCCGTGAAATTCCAAATGTCGGCGAAGATGCTTTGAAAGACTTAGACGAATTTGGTATTGTTCGTGTCGGTGCCGAAGTTCGCGATGGAGATATCTTAGTTGGTAAAGTAACTCCTAAAGGTGTTACTGAATTATCAGCTGAAGAACGTTTGTTACACGCTATCTTTGGTGAAAAAGCTCGTGAAGTACGTGATACTTCATTACGAGTACCTCACGGTGGTGGCGGTATTATTCAAGATGTAAAGATCTTTACCCGTGAAGCTGGTGACGAATTATCTCCTGGTGTTAACATGATGGTTCGTGTTTACATTGCACAAAAGCGTAAATTACAAGTCGGCGATAAAATGGCCGGTCGTCATGGTAACAAAGGTACGGTATCTGTTGTTGTTCCTGAAGAAGATATGCCATATATGCCTGATGGTACGCCAGTAGATATCTTACTTTCCCCAATGGGTGTTCCATCACGTATGAATATCGGACAGGTACTTGAATTACATTTAGGTATGGCTGCCCGTAAGTTAGGTATTCATATTGCTACACCAGTTTTCGATGGTGTTCGTGATAAAGACTTATGGGATACAATTCGTGAAGCAGGCATGGCTTCTGATGGTAAGAGTATCTTGTATGATGGGCGTACTGGTGAACCATTTGCTAACCGTGTATCTGTCGGTGTCATGTACTACTTGAAGTTAGCCCATATGGCTGAAGATAAGATTCACGCTCGTTCAATTGGACCTTACTCCTTAGTAACGCAACAACCATTAGGTGGTAAAGCACAATTTGGTGGTCAGCGTTTTGGTGAAATGGAAGTTTGGGCCTTAGAAGCTTATGGTGCTGCTTACACATTGCAAGAAATCTTAACATACAAGTCTGACGATGTTGTTGGTCGGGTTAAGACTTACGAAGCAATTGTTAAGGGTGAACAAATTCCTAAACCAGGTGTACCTGAATCATTCCGCGTATTAATCAAGGAATTACAATCTTTAGGTTTGGACATGAAAGTTTTAGATGCTCAACATAAGGAAATTGAATTACGTGATATGGATGATGATAACAGCGATAGTAACGTTGACGCATTATCCAAGTACGCACAAGAACAAGAAATGAAGAAAGCGCAAGAAGCAGCTAAACAAGCTGAAGCACAACAAGCGCTTGATGGTACAACTAACTTATCAGATACAGATAATGAATAATCGTTAATTAACTGATGTAAAATATATCGTGTGGATTTAAATAGAGGAGGCCGAGTTTTTGATAGACGTCAATAAATTTGAAAGTATGCAAATCGGTATTGCATCTCCTGATAAAATTCGTAGCTGGTCATATGGTGAAGTAAAGAAACCAGAAACGATTAACTACCGAACATTAAAACCAGAACGTGATGGTTTATTTGACGAACGCATTTTTGGACCAACCAAGGACTGGGAATGTGCTTGTGGTAAATACAAACGAATCCGTTATAAGGGCATCGTTTGTGATCGTTGTGGTGTTGAAGTAACCCGTTCTAAAGTACGGCGTGAACGGATGGGCCATATTGAATTGGCTGCACCTGTAACACATATTTGGTACTTCAAAGGCATCCCAAGTCGGATGGGCTTGGTATTAGATATGAGTCCACGTGCTTTAGAAGAAGTTATTTACTTTGCTGCATACGTTGTTATTGATCCAGGCGATACTGGCTTGGAAAAGAAGCAACTTTTGACAGAACGTGAATATCGTGAAAAACGTGAAGAATTTGGCGATCGCTTCAACGCTAAAATGGGGGCTGAAGCTGTCAAAGAATTGTTAATGGATGTTGATCTTGATAAAGAATGCAAAGCATTGAAAGCTGAATTAAAATCAGCGCAAGGTCAAAAACGGACTCGCGCTATTCGGCGTCTTGATATTTTAGATGCTTTCCGTAAATCTGGTAACCGTCCTGAATGGATGGTTATGGATGTTATTCCAGTTATTCCGCCAGATTTACGGCCAATGGTTCAACTTGAAGGCGGTCGTTTTGCAACCTCTGATTTGAATGATTTATACCGGCGGGTTATCAACCGTAATAATCGTTTGAAGCGTTTATTGGACTTGAATGCGCCAAGTATTATTGTTCAAAACGAAAAGCGGATGTTGCAAGAAGCAGTCGATGCGTTGATCGATAACGGTCGGCGTGGTCGTCCAGTAGCTGGTCCAGGTAATCGTCCATTGAAGTCACTTTCACACATGTTGAAAGGTAAACAAGGACGTTTCCGTCAAAACTTGTTAGGTAAGCGTGTTGACTACTCGGGTCGTTCTGTTATTGACGTTGGTCCAACTTTGAAGTTCTATCAATGCGGTTTACCACGTGAAATGGCTTTGGAATTATTCAAACCATTCGTAATGCGTGAATTAGTAAAACGTAAGTTAGCCTCAAATATTAAGAATGCACGTCGGCAAATTGATCGGCAAGATGATAATGTTTGGGATGTTTTAGACGATGTTATTAAGGAACGCCCAGTTCTTTTGAACCGTGCGCCTACGTTGCACCGTTTGGGTATTCAAGCATTTGAACCAGTCTTAGTAGATGGTAAAGCAATGCGTTTGCATCCATTAGTATGTGAAGCTTACAACGCTGACTTCGATGGTGACCAGATGGCTATTCACGTTCCATTGTCAGACGAAGCTCAAGCTGAAGCCCGCTTATTAATGCTAGCTGCGCATCATATCTTAGCACCACGTGATGGTGAACCGATCGTTACCCCATCACAGGATATCGTATTAGGTAACTACTTCTTAACAATGGAAAAGAAGAACGATATCGGTGAAGGTAAGGTATTTAAGGATAAGAATGAAGTTATCATGGCTTTCCAAAATGGTGATGTTCATTTACACACTCGGATTGGTTTAGCCGTTGAATCAATGCCTAAGAAACCATTTACTGATGAACAACGTAAGATGATTATGCGCACATCAGTTGGTAAAGTAATCTTCAATGAAGTATTACCAGAAGACTTCCCATTCTTGAATGAACCAACTAAGGATAACATCATGAATGGTGTTCCTGATGATTACTTTGTTGGTAAAGGTGAAGATGTTAAGGCAACTATTGCTAATGCACCATTAACTGATCCATTTGCTAAAGGCTTCTTAAGCGATATTATTGCGCAAGTCTTCAAGGTATACAAAGTTCAACGTACATCTGATTTATTGGATGACATGAAGACTTTAGGTTATACCCAAGCCACATTATCCGGCTTAACAGTTGGGGTTGCTGACGTTCCTGAATTAAAGGAAAAAGGAACCATTATTCAAGCTGCGCGTGATAAAGTTGCATTGGTAGCTAAACAATATCGGCGTGGTTTAATTACTAATGAAGAACGGCACAATCAAGTCATTGCAATTTGGAATAACGCTAAAGATGAAATTCAACAAAAACTAGAAGATAGTTTTGGTAAGAATACAAGTAATCCAATTGTTATGATGAGTAACTCTGGTGCGCGTGGTAACATCTCTAACTTTACACAGTTAGCCGGTATGCGTGGCTTAATGGGTGCGCCTAACGGTGGGATGATGGAAGTTCCTGTTACTTCAAACTTCCGTGAAGGGTTATCTGTCCAAGAAATGTTCATGTCTTCCCACGGTGCTCGTAAAGGGATGACTGATACTGCTTTGAAGACGGCCGACTCTGGTTACTTAACACGTCGTTTGGTTGATGTTGCGCAAGACGTTATCGTTCGCGAAGAAGATTGTGGTACTGATCGTGGTTTAGTAGTACGTGCTATTCGTGATGGTAATGAAATTGTTGAAGGATTATATGATCGTTTGGTAGGTCGTTACACTGCTAAGTCAGTTAAAGATCCACAAACCGGTGATGTAATCGCACCACGTGGCACATTAATGGATGAAGAAATTGCCCAAAAGATTGTCGATGCTGGTGTTGAAGAAGTAACCATTCGTTCCGTCTTTACATGTGATGCTGAACATGGTGTTTGCCGGAAGTGCTATGGTCGTAACTTAGCAACTGGCGAAGAAGTTGAAGTCGGTGAAGCCGTTGGTACGGTTGCTGCGCAATCAATTGGTGAACCAGGTACTCAGTTGACAATGCGTAACTTCCATACTGGTGGTGTTGCTGGTGGCGACGATATTACTCAAGGTCTTCCTCGTGTTCAAGAAATCTTTGAAGCACGTAATCCAAAAGGACAAGCTGTCATTACTGAAGTTACTGGTGAAGTAACTGCCATTGATGAAAATCCAGCTGAACATACCCGTGAAATTACGGTTGAAGGGCAAACAGATACCCGTACCTACAGCGTACCTTACGCATCAAGCGTAGCTGTTGCTGAAGGTGACCATATTGAACGTGGTCAAAAATTGACAAGTGGTTCTATCGATCCAAAACAATTAATTAAAGTATGTGATACTATCACAACTGAAAATTACTTGCTTGCTGAAGTACAAAAAGTATACCGGATGCAAGGGGTTGATATTTCCGATAAACACGTTGAAGTAATGGTGCGGCAAATGTTGCAAAAGGTACGAGTAATGGATCCAGGTGATACGGACATTTTACCAGGAACATTACTTGATATTGCTGACTTCAACCATAAGAATACCGGCACATTAATTAATGGTGGTATTCCTGCAACGGCACGGCCAGTGTTACTTGGAATCACCAAAGCATCTCTTGAAACTAACAGTTTCTTGTCAGCTGCTTCATTCCAAGAAACAACACGTGTCTTAACTGATGCATCCATCCGTGGTAAGAATGACCCATTACTTGGCTTGAAGGAAAATGTTATCATTGGTAAGATTATTCCAGCAGGTACAGGGATGGCTAAGTATCGTCACATGGAACCAGAAACAGTTAATAAGGTTGCAAGTAACATGTACAGCACTCTTTCAGATGTTGAAAAACAAATGAAAGCTAACGAAGAAAATAACAACGATTAATTATCGTTATAAAAAATAAAAACAGGTAAACTTTATAAAGTTTACCTGTTTTTTGTTTATAAGAAATAAAATTGCCATAAATAACTAATTAACCAACCACTTGTTAAAAAAGGAACAAATGGCATTCTCAGAAAATGACGTTTAAATAATAGTTGTTGCCAATAAAAAAAGCCCATGCATATTAAGCACGCAATTAAGATTCCTAATAAAGTTAATTCCCATGAACAAAATAAACTAATTTGGGCAATTAATAAAATATCGCCTAAACCTAAACCATGGGAAGCACGAGAATACAATAATAATGGGGTTGTAATTGCTAAACAACTACGCCAATGAACAGTTATATCTGTGGGATGAATAATTAATAATGCTAGTGTGATGGCAATGGTGGGAAAAGTATAGATAAAATACTCATTAATATCAGTTAGTGTAACAAAAATCAGTTCACCGCAAAGTAATATCATGAATGGCCACATACTTACTGCTAAATTATTAACTAACCAAATAGTTACTAAACCGCCAATAATTTCAAAAATAGGCATTGTTAATTTAAGCCGTTGATGACAATACCGGCACCGTCCATGTAAATATAGGTAACTGATAATCGGAATGAGGTCATAATAACTTAATTTATGATGACAATTAAAGCAAAATGAACGCGGTAGTAACAATGATTGCTGCGCAGCTAAACGATCAGCACATAGTTGAATAAAAGAAACAACACATGCGCCACTAATAAAAAGTAAAGTAGTTATTGCCATAGGTAAATCACTCCAAATAAGATAGCTTATAAATATATATGCGGTATAGGAATATTATTTTTGCTAAATAATTATTAGTATTTTTTGCTAATAATAGTTGACAAGGATTATTAAAAAGAGTAAATTAATAATGTAAATTAAATATTGGGATATGGCCAAGCGGTAAGGCAAAGGACTTTGACTCCTTTATGCGTAGGTTCGAATCCTACTATCCCAACTAACTTTGAATCACATCTTTGGGTGTGATTCTTTTTTTTGTTTAAATTACCATATATAATGATCTTGATAATAAAAAAGAAGGATAAATTAACTATGCAACCAATTAAAGTAATGACTATTTTTGGCACTCGTCCTGAAGCAATTAAGATGGCGCCATTAGTGCTAAAGTTACAAAAATCATCTGATTTTGAGAATACAACGGTAATTACTGCTCAACATCGGCAAATGCTAGATCAGGTACTTCAAATTTTTCATATTGTTCCTGATTATGATTTACATGTTATGGAACCTAATCAAACCCTTAGTATGATTACCACACGGGTTTTATCACGCTTAGATGAAGTAATTAGTGAAGTTAAACCTGATATTATTCTCGTGCATGGGGATACAACGACTACTTTTACGGCCGCTTTAAGTGCTTTTTATCATCAAACCGCAATTGGTCACGTCGAAGCAGGGTTACGTACTTGGAATAAATATTCACCATATCCTGAAGAAATGAATCGGCAGTTAACTGATGTTTTAAGTGATTTATATTTTGCGCCGACACAAACAAGTAAGGATAATTTGTTAAAAGAAAACCATCCGGCGAAAAATATTTATGTAACTGGAAATACGGTAATTGATGCCTTACATTATACTGTTAACGAAAATTATCATCACGATGTTTTGGATGAAATTGATCCTCATCATAAGATGATTTTATTAACGATGCATCGTCGCGAAAATCAAGGTGAACCGATGCGTGAAACCTTCAAAGCAGTTCGTGATGTTGTTGATGCACATCCGGACATTGATGTTATTTATCCAGTTCATTTAAGTCCCGCTGTGCAACAAGTAGCGCATGAAGTATTAGGTAATCATCCGCGGATTCATTTAATTGCACCGTTGGATGTCGTTGATTTTCATAATTTAGAAGCACGTGCTTACTTTATTATGACTGATTCTGGTGGTGTTCAAGAAGAAGCCCCATCTTTAGGTAAACCGGTTTTAGTATTACGAAATACCACTGAACGTCCTGAAGGGGTTAAGGCTGGTACTTTAAAATTAATTGGTACAAGTTATGATAATGTTAAAAAACAAATGACTAAGTTATTGGAAGATCAAACGGAATATGACAAAATGGCGCAAGCACGTAATCCATATGGGGATGGGCATGCTGCTGAACGGATTTTAACCGCTATTAAGGAATACTTCGCTAATAAATAAGCGGAGTGTAATGACGTGTGCTATCAAAAATCAAAATTATTTTGATAATGATGTTTAGTGTTGTGTGGTGTGTTTTTGCCCCACACATCGTGCATGCTGCCACTGCGCCGGTTTTGGCCAGTGAGCAAGTTAATACGATTGATCAAAAATTACATCAACAACATTTTAGCGGCAGTGTTTTAATCGTGCATAATGGCCAACCAATTTATATACAAAGTTTTGGCTATGCTAATTATCAACAGCGCAAGCGTAATCAACCGCAAATGCTTTATCAAATTGGTTCCATGCAAAAAACATTAACTGCTGTTTTAATTATGCAACAAATTCAGGCGCATCACTTACGATTAGATGACACTTTGGCTAAGTACTATCCCCGCATTCCTAATAGTCAACAGATTACGATTAGGATGCTACTGGATATGCGCTCTGGATTACAACTATCAACCTTGCCATCACGGGTGTTAACACCAGCACAATTACTTAATTTTATTACTCGACATGTTCAGGTTAAAGATGTTGGTGATTTTGATTATCAAGATGTTAATTATGCTATCTTGGCTGGTATTTTAAGCCAAGTTACACATCAAAGTTATCAATCATTATTCACTAAGACATTTTTAACAGCTTATTCACCGCAACAAGCCGGCTTTTTTAACACTTTTATGCAGCAAAGCAATACAACGTGTGGTTATGCTAATGATGGTAATGCGCCTGTTCCTAATTATGCTTTACCTATTTATGAAACACCGCAATTAGCTAGTTGTGAATTAGGAGCGGCGAATACGTATTTTAATGTTTGGACGTTATATCAGTTACAACGGGATATTTGTGAAGGTAAGTTTATTAGTTTATCAGCCTTACAGCAATTACGAACTGGCATTCAGTATCCGCATGATCGTTATATTGGTGGCATTCATAATACGGACCAGTACTATTGGAGTCATGGCTTGATTGCGGGGTTTGAGTCAGCTTTCGTAATTAGTTTTAATGGTCAAAACGCGGTAGTGATGTTGGGTAATCGCCCATTACAAAAATACATGCCAACTTTGGCACGTAGTATTTATCATCATTATGCACTTACCCCCCGCTTGCAGGCTGGTCGGCCATCCGCGTTAACGTTCTTTGATAAGGTTAATTGGCCAGCCGTAGCATTTTTACGGCCTTCATTAGCAGTACCAACATTGACCCAGCAAATGATTATTAATAATTATTGTTTATACTAATAAAAAAAGCATGCTTACAGCATGCTTTTTTAGTTTATTTTTTCATTTTGTCGCACCAATCACTGGCCGCTGTCATGGCTGCTTTTTCAAGTGCAGCCCAGTTATCAAATTGTGATAATTCAAGCACGATTTCGTCTTTACTATCATTAAAGGTACTACGGTTATTAACAATAATTGCAAATTGATCAAAATGATGAGTGTCATTAATATATCTAATTTGCAATGTATAGAAACCGGCTTCGTAATTACGAATGTTATCGGGTTCTTGATAAAGAACTTGTAATTGTTGTTTGGCAGTAGTAAATTCTAATGTTTTTAGCTTATCCCATAAGTCTTGGTAGTTCTTATGTAATTCGGCTAATTGTTCGTCAGTTAATTGATCATCATAATGAATGGCTTTTCCTGCTAATTCCATTAATAACGCCTCTTTTAATTAAGTAACTTTACAACCTTTATATTAGGCCTTATTACTCAATATGAAAAGAAATTATTCGTGATATTGCACTTTTAATCTAATTGGACTAAAGTTAAATAAGTGTGAAACAATGATTGTTTCACAAGAAAGAGGTGGCAACATGAATCCTGAAGCATTTAGAAGTGCTTTGCAAAAGCATCAAATTACTTTAAATGATTACCAAATGCACCAATTTGATACTTATTATCACGATTTAATTGATGCTAATCAAAACGTTAATTTGACGGCAATTACGGCACAAAACGAAGTATATTTGAAGCATTTTTATGATTCTTTGCTTCCAGCTTTTTTTGTTGATGCTTTACGTAATGAACCACTACGACTTTGTGATGTGGGAGCAGGGGCTGGTTTTCCATCATTGCCTTTAAAAATTGCTTTTCCCAAATTAGCTGTTACCATCGTTGACTCTTTGAATAAAAGAATTAACTTTTTACAATCATTAGTTACTGATTTAAACATGACAAATGTTGAATTAATTCATCGTCGGGCTGAAGATTTTGGCAATAAAAAATCACCGGCCCGCGCTACTTTTGATATCGTAACGGCTCGGGCCGTAGCAGCGTTACCTGTTTTAGCTGAGTTATGCTTACCACTTGTTAAGGAAAATGGCTATTTTATTGCTTTAAAAGCTAGTCATGCAGATGTGGAAATTAAGCAGGCACAATACGCTTTACAAGTATTAGGTGGGCAATTAGTTGCTGATCATCAATTATTATTGCCTAATGAAGCAGGTGTCCGGCATATTTTAATTATTAAAAAGAACAAACCAACTCCAAAGAAATATCCACGTAAAGCAGGCACGCCTAATCGTGAACCTTTACTGGCAAAGGAGACGAGATAATAATGGCATTTAGTTTTTTTAATCGTCATAAGAATAATCATGAAGTTACTGGCGTTAAACAAGTTGTTGAAGTGCCAGTCGTTGATATTGTTCCTAATCGTTATCAACCCCGTAAAACATTTGACCCGACTCGTATTGCTGAATTAGCGGAAACAATCCATGAACATGGTTTATTACAGCCGATTATTTTACGTGAGTATGAACCGCAAAAATACGAAATTATCGCGGGTGAACGGCGTTTTCGGGCAGTTGAAACGTTAAATTGGGAAAAAATTCCGGCTATTATTGAAAAAATGGACAATCATGAAACAGCTTCAATGGCCTTAATTGAAAACTTACAGCGGGAACAATTAAGTCCAATTGAAGAAGCGGTTGCTTATCAAGCTTTGCTACAATTAAATGACCTTACCCAAGAAGAATTGGCCCAACGGATGGGGAAAAGCCAATCATTTATTGCTAATAAATTACGGTTATTAAAACTAAGCGAAACTGTCCAAGAAGCCATTATGAATGGTGAAATTACCGAACGTCATGGTCGGGAATTACTACGTTTAGATGACATTAAACAACAAGTAGCCTTACACCGTATTTTAGCAACTCATTTAAATGTTAAAGATACCCATCAAATGGTTTCACAGTTATTACATCCTAACCATTCTCAAGCTAAAGCAACTACTAATCACCACTATGATGGTAATCAAGCTTTAGCAACTGTTAAGAAAACGGTGCGTGCCATTCGGGAAAGCGGTTTGCGAATTAAGCTTCATGAAGTTGAACAAGGTAATAATTATCATCTTGAGATTGATATTCCTAAAAAATAACTGGGAGTTTCACCATTGAAGAAGAAAAATAATCAAATTGATCAGTTGTTTGCTGATTTAACTACACCATCAACTGTACATGAAGCTGAACAAATTGTTACTTTGCCATTAGCTGAGATTCGTCCGAATCCTTATCAACCCCGGCGTATTTTTGCAACCGTGGCGTTGCAAGACTTAGCTAATTCAATTACTAAATCGGGTGTTTTTCAACCTATTATTGTGCGGCAAAGTATTAGTGGTTATGAATTAGTGGCGGGCGAGCGGCGTTTTCGGGCCTCCAAATTAGCGGGTAAACAGACTATTCCAGCAATTATTCGTCAAATGGATGATGACATGATGATGGAAGTAGCTGTTTTAGAAAATTTGCAACGTGAAAATCTAACGCCGCTTGAAGAAGCCAATGCTTATGCTACTTTAATGAAGAAGTTACACTTAACACAAGCCGAAATTTCCAACCGGCTGGGGAAAAGCCGCCCTTACATTGCCAATTATTTGCGGTTATTAACGTTGCCAATGCCAGTTAAACAAATGATTCAAAAAAAGCAATTATCAATGGGACAGGCGCGTACACTATTAGGGTTAAAAGATAAAACTAAAATTACCCGGATAGCTAACCGCGTTGTAGCAGAAAAAATGACCGTGCGGCAGTTGGAACAACTAGTTAATCAAGAAAATGGGCAACGGCCTAAATTAACAAGCAAACCGCCAAAATCACCATACTTACACGCTGCTGAAGAACAATTAAGTCATCATTTTGATACTAAAGTTAATATTGTTCATAACCAAAAGGGCACTGGTAAGATTGAAATTAACTATTTATCATTAACCGAACTAAACCGCATCTTGCAAATTTTAAATGTGAACCTTGATTAAAGGAAGTATTCCTGATGTATGCTTTAAATGATATTGTAATGTTAAAAAAGCCACATGCGTGTGGTACTAATAAGTGGCGCATTGTGCGGATGGGCATGGATATTCGGCTCGAATGTTTAGGTTGCGGACACCGGATATTAATGTCACGCCGCGATTTTGAAAAAAGACTTAAAAAAGTTTTAGTAAAATCTGATAAAATCAATAATAAATAACAATTAAGGAGAGATATTATGGCTTTAACAGCAGGTATTGTTGGTTTACCTAACGTTGGTAAATCGACTTTATTTAATGCAATTACCAAAGCAGGCGCTGAAATGGCTAATTATCCATTTGCAACGATTGATCCTAATGTGGGGATGGTTGAAGTTCCCGATAAGCGTTTAGATCGTATTCAAGAAATTATTCCTGCTAAAAAAGTTGTGCCGACTACGTTTGAATTTACCGATATTGCGGGCATTGTTAAGGGTGCTAGTAAAGGTGAAGGGCTGGGCAACAAGTTCTTAGAAAATATTCGCCAAACTGACGCTATTGTACACGTGGTGCGGGCCTTTGATGATGATAATATTACAAGTGTTACTGGTAAAGTTGACCCAATTAGTGATATTGAAACCATTAACTTAGAATTAAGTTTAGCTGATTTGGAAAGTGTTGAACGGCGCTACACCCGGGTTGAAAAAGTTGCCCGGACAGCCAAGGATAAGGATGCTCAAGCTGAATTTGAAGTCTTGAAAAAAATTAAGCCAGTTTTAGAAGCCGGTGGTAATGTCCGCTCAATTAGTTTTTCTAAAGAAGAACAAAAAATCGTTAAAGGATTATTCTTATTAACTTCTAAGCCGATTTTGTATGTTGCTAATATTGCTGAAGAAGACATGGCTGATCCCGATGCTTCACCATATGTACAACAAATCAAAGCCTATGCTGCTAAAGAAAATGCTGATGTTGTGGCTGTTTCTGCAAAAACTGAAGAAGAAATTGCCCAGTTAGATGATGCTGATAAAGCTGATTTTTTGGCTGCTGAAGGGGTTGATGAATCTGGCTTAGATAAGTTAATTAAGGCTTCATATCACTTATTAGGTTTAGCTACTTTCTTTACCGCTGGTGGTAAAGAAACCCGTGCTTGGACGTTCCGCCGGGGAATGAAAGCACCACAAGTTGCTGGTATTATTCATTCAGATTTTGAACGTGGTTTTATTCGGGCCGAAACGGTTTCATTTGCTGATTTAGACCGGTTAGGCAGTATGAATGCTGTTCGTGAAGCTGGTAAAATGCGGCTTGAAGGTAAAGATTATGAAGTTCAAGATGGCGATATCATTGAATTTAGATTTAACGTTTAAAATTTAGGAGGAATTATTTTGGCTGAAGATAATAAAAGTGAACAACAATTAGCGAGTGCAACTACTACTCAAGCAACATCAGAACCGCATAATGTTGCTAACGCCAAAAACCAACGCATTGCGGCTGCGGCACGGCAAAAGGATGATGCGCCTGCAGAAATTGCTAAGCATTTATCTAAAAAGAATACCGATTATGTTTTTAAATTAAAAAAGGGCTTAGCAGCTACAGACTTATCAGCTGAACGTCAAAAGGCAATCATTGATGAAATGTTACCTAAAATCATTGAAGGACAACATCAAGGTAAAACGGCCAATGTTTTATTCGGACCGGTTAGTGAACGCATTGATAAGATTTTACATGCGCCAGTACCAGCTAAACCCACACCATTTTGGATGTCTGCCATTGACATGGGATGTACTTTCTTAGCCATGTTTGCTGCTGTTTATGGTTTATTTGGTCTCTTTTCACCTAAAATGGCTAAGTCGGCAACTAATGGTTGGATTACTTTAATTGCGATTGCCTTAGCTGCTGGGGCATTAATGGCTTACTCAACCAAATGGGTTAATAATAAGAAACGGGGTTCATTTTTACGAATCTTAGTAGTATCATTAGCCGCTGTTTTTGTAATGATGGTAATTTTATCATTAATTATGATGATTCCACGGCAAATTAACTTTATTGTGCCACCAGTACCAGAATTAATTTTGGCCGCTGTTGCTTATGGTGCTCATTACTTATTGAAAAAACACTTCAAACCACTTGGTTATTTTCGCGAATAAATGACATGATTTTATTAAAATTAAGCTCAATAGTAATTACTATTGAGCTTAATTTGTATATTAATTATATAATTTAGTCAGTAAACACTAAGGAGAAAAATTATTACTATGAAAATTTTAGTCGTTGATGATGATAAAGAAATTGTCCAATTACTTTCAATTTATATCAAAAATGAAGGTTACGAACCTGTATTAGCTTATTCTGGTAAGGAAGCTTTGACTAAATTAGCTACTGATCCAGATATTGCGTTAATGATTTTAGATATTATGATGCCACATATGAGCGGAATTGACGTGATTAAACAAGTACGTAAGGATTCACAAATTCCAATTATTGTTGTTTCTGCTAAGACGACGGATATGGATAAAATCCAAGGGTTAATTACGGGCGCTGATGATTACGTTGCTAAGCCATTTAATCCGCTGGAAGTAATGGCACGGGTAAAATCATTGTTACGGCGTAGTCAACATCAAGTAATGAATAATGAACCTGATGTTTTAGAAGTAGGACCATTGACTATTCAAAAAGACTCGCATGAAGTAAAAACTTTAACTGGTAAACAAATTCAATTAACAGCTTTAGAATTTGGTATTTTATACTTATTAGCTAGTCATCCTAACCGTGTTTTTTCTGCTGATGAAATTTTTGAACGAGTATGGCAACAAGAAAGTATTGTTTCTTCCAAAACCGTGATGGTACACGTTAGTCATTTGCGGGATAAAATTGAAGAAGCCACTGGTGAAAAGGTAATTGAAACAGTATGGGGTGTAGGTTATAAAGTTGAAGTGTAATGATCAAGAAAAACAAACTGCGCCTAAGTTAAAAATTACTGCCGCTGAAAAAAGTGAACTATTAATTGAAGGTATTGTTACTTTAATTATTTTGTTGCTACTTAATTTAGCGATTGTTGTTTTATTAAACGACATTATTCATAATAATCCCCAGTTAGTTACGGGGATTTGGATCATTAAGCAAGGTATTACTTTTGGTCCTTATAATTACCACTTATGGAGTTGGCAAAATGTCTTCATATTGATCATGTTATTCTTTGATGGGATTATCATTTATTGGCGGTTAATTCGTCGCTATCATTTAATTCAACAAAAGCATGTTATTGCTGAATTAAATTATATTGCCAGTGGACACTTGAATTATCGCATTCAGTTTAAAGTTAATCCTAATTTGGCGCACATGATTGCTAGTATTAACGCTTTAGTTGATAGTACGAGTCAATCAATGCACCAGGAACGTATGATTGAACGTAGTAAGAACGAACTGATTACGAACGTTAGTCATGATTTGCGTACCCCTTTGACATCGATTATTGGTTATTTAGGTTTAATTGAAAATCATCAGTATCAAAATGAAGCTGATATTTTGAAATATACTCACGTAGCTTATGCTAAAGCACAACAAATGAAATTATTAGTTGATGATTTATTTGAATATACCAAAATGCAACAGCAAAATGTGCCTTTACAAAAAAATAAGTTTAATATGGCTTCGATGCTTGAACAATTAGCGGCCAATTTTGAAATTGATGCGCAGAAAAAAGGCATTACGATTGAAGTTAACTGTGATCCTAATCCGTTAATGATGGAAGCCGATACTCAGAAACTAAGTCGGGTTTTTAATAATTTAATTACTAATGCTTTAAAGTATGGTAAAGGCGCACACCACATTTATTTAACGGCGCAAAAACAAGCTGATGAGATTGTTATTAAAGTAGCTAATGATGGTGAAGCAATTCCTCCACAAGCTTTGCACCAGTTATTTGATCGCTTTTACCGTGTTGAAAATTCACGTTCGAAAGAAACAGGGGGTACGGGTTTAGGCTTAGCAATTGCTAAAAGCATTATTGTACGGCATGGTGGATGTATTGATGTTGAATCGAATGATAAATTGACTACTTTTATAATTCATTTACCATTAATATTTGGTGATAAGTTAAAAATACAGGGTAGGGAGTAATTTAGTTATGAGTAAGTTCCGTAAGGGAATTATTACGAGCATGTTAGTGCTGTTACTTAGTAGTGTTAGCACTAGTTTTTTGATGATAAAGCAGCCAGTTCAAGCGGCGACTGTTAGTACAGTAACCACGATTAATGAACCCCAAATTAATGCTAGTGCAGGTATTGCTGTCGATGTTAATCATGGCAAAGTTTTATTTGCTCAAGATGCTAATAAGCCTTTGCCAATTGCTTCATTAACAAAGTTATTGACTATTTATGTAGTGTTAAAACAAATTAAGCAAGGTAAGCTATCATGGGATCACAAAGTTAGTCCTACGCCATCACTTAGCGCACTTAGTCATAATAGTCAATGTACTAATGTTCCTTTACAAATGAATCAACAGTACACCGTGCGGCAATTATACCAAGCTTCATTAATTTATTCGGCTAATGCCGCCGTAATGTTACTGGCGCAAGCGGCTGCTGGTAGTCAAACAGCTGCCATTAAATTAATGCGTCAGCAAGCTAAACAATGGCATTTAAAAGATGTTACGCTTGATAATACCTGTGGTTTGAACAATAGTTTCTTAGGTAATGACCGTTATCCACATAGTGCGACTAATGCTGAAAACAAAATGACTGCGCAAGATGTTGCTATTATTGCTAGACATTTAATTCGTGATTTTCCGGAAGTATTACAGACTTCGCGCACCGTTAGTACCACTTTTAATGACGGCAATACTAATGTACCGATGAAAAACTGGAATTTAATGTTACCAGGACAAAAATATGCTGATAATAAACTTAAAGTAGATGGTTTAAAAACAGGTACTTCGGATGCAGCGGGTGCTTGTTTTGCCGGAACGATGCCACTAAGTCATCATAATCGTTTAATTACAATTGTTTTGCATGCTAATGGTAGTGATGAGCTGGGTAAACGGTTCATTGTAACTAATGAATTAATGAAATATGTTATTAATAATTGGCATGAACAGCCGGTTTTAATAACTAATCATGCTAATAAACACTTACAAGCAATTAATGTACCGAACGGCAAACAAACCCGCTTAGCAGTTGTGCCGCAACAAGATGTTAATATTTGGGTTTATAAACAACAGCCATTGAACGTTAAGTATCATCAAGTTAATATCCATAAAACTTTTGATGCACCACTAAAACAAAATACGGTGGTAGGTAAAATGATTGTTACTAATAATGATAATTTAGGTTATCTTCCTGATGCGCAATTACCACAAACTAAAATAGTAACCGCGCACCGTGATCTTAAGGCTAATCTTTTTGTCAGAATGTGGCGTAAAATTTG
Source organism: Candidatus Paralactobacillus gallistercoris (assembly GCA_018883675.1). Lineage (GTDB taxonomy): Bacteria > Bacillota > Bacilli > Lactobacillales > Lactobacillaceae > Paralactobacillus_A > Paralactobacillus_A gallistercoris. Next base: position 23,221 of record JAHLFS010000031.1, read on the forward strand.
TACGTGGTTTTAATCGTAATGGAGCAGGACGAATTGTTAAATTCGTCCTGCTTTTTACATATAAACACCAAACTTTTTTCGTAAAAAGTCTTGCGACAGTAATGCTTTTAGTGTATTATATTAAAGGTGTTGATTCTACGGAGGTCAACGCGCTACCTAGGTAAATAGGTAAGATAGTGAGCAATGATGTGAGAGGTTGCGACACGCCCGGGTGCTTTGCCATGGGAAGGCGTGACGGAAATTTTCACGGAGCTAGTCTACTTTATTAAAATAGACGAAGGAGGGAATCACATGGCAAAACAAAAGATTCGTATTCGCTTAAAAGCTTATGAACATCGTATCTTAGATCAATCAGCAACTAAGATTGTTGAAACAGCAAAGCGTACGGGTGCTACCATTTCTGGTCCAATTCCTTTACCAACTGAACGTACTTTATACACAGTTTTACGTTCACCACATAAGTACAAGGATTCTCGTGAACAATTTGAAATGCGTACACACAAACGTTTGATTGATATTATCAATCCAACACCTAAGACAGTCGATGCATTAATGAAGCTTGATTTACCAAGCGGCGTTGACATTGAAATTAAATTATAATTAAAAAATATTAATTAACTGGAGGTGTACTCATGACCAGAAAAGGAATCTTAGGAAGAAAAGTAGGTATGACGCAAATCTTCACAGATAACGGTGAATTAATTCCTGTTACTGTAATTGATGTAACGCCTAACGTTGTTTTACAAGTAAAGACGATTGAAAATGACGGCTATGAAGCTGTTCAATTGGGCTTTGGAGATCAACGTGATGTTTTATCAAACAAACCTGCTAAAGGTCATGCACAAAAGGCCAACACTACTCCTAAGCGCTTCATTAAGGAACTTCGCGATGTTGCACTTGACGAGTATAAAGTTGGCGATGAAGTAAAAGCTGATACATTCGCTGAAGGCGACATCGTTGATGTTACTGGTACAACTAAAGGTCATGGATACCAAGGTAACATTAAACGTTTCCACCAATCACGTGGTCCTGAAACACACGGGTCTCGTTACCATCGTATCCCTGGTTCAATGGGTTCAATTATTAACCGTGTATTTAAAGGTAAGATGTTACCTGGCCGGATGGGCGGTAACAAAGTTACTATCCAAAATCTTGAAGTTGCACGTGTTGATCTTGAACACAACGTTATCTTAATTAAAGGTAATGTACCAGGTGCAAATAAATCATTCGTTACAATTCGGACAGCTGTTAAGTCTGTTGGTAAATAAGCGGAGAAGGGAGGATTAATTAATGGCAAACGTCAAACTATATAAGCAAGACGGTTCTGAAAATGGCACTGTTGAATTAAATGATGCTATCTTCGGAATTGAACCAAACGAAAGCGTAATCTTTGATGCAGTTGTTATGCAACGTGCTTCATTACGTCAAGGTACGCATATGACAAAGAACCGCTCCGCTGTTTCTGGCGGTGGTCGGAAACCATGGCGTCAAAAGGGTACAGGTCGTGCTCGTCAAGGCTCCATTCGCGCACCACAATGGCGTGGCGGTGGTGTTGTTAACGGTCCATCACCTCGTTCATACAGCTACAAATTACCTAAGAAGGTGCGCCGGTTAGCAATTAAATCTGTTCTTTCACAAAAAGTTTTAGATGCAAATTTGATTGTTATCGATTCACTTTCATTTGACACACCAAAGACAAAAGATTTTGCAGAAATGCTTGGCAAATTAAATGTCAATAGCAAAGTTTTAGTTGCACTTGAAGACGGAAATGAAACTGCTGCTTTGTCAGCTCGTAACTTACCAAACGTTACAGTAGTTCCAGCTGAAGGTGTCAATGTGTTAGATGTTTTAAACAATGACAAGTTAATTTTGACTCAAGCAGCTCTTTCAAAAATTGAGGAGGTGCTCGCATAATGGATGCACGTGATGTCATTTTACGTCCAGTTATCACTGAACAATCAATGGCTGAAATGGATAATCGCAAGTACACATTTGATGTAAATGTGCATGCTGATAAGATTGCCGTTCGTCATGCTGTTGAAGAAATCTTCGGTGTTAAGGTTAAAGAAGTTAATATTATGAATGTACGCGGTAAGTTAAAGCGTCGTGGTCGTTATGAAGGCTACACCAAGAAACGCCGTAAGGCAATCGTAACATTAACTGCTGATTCAAAAGAAATTAAGATTTTTGAAGACTAATTAGTTTTCTAAATATTGATAGGAGGAACAGTCATGGCGATTATTAAGTACAAACCAACTACTAACGGTCGTCGGAATATGTCTGGTTCTGACTTTGCGGAAATTACTAAGACAACTCCTGAAAAGAGTTTATTAGCATCACAAGGTCACACTGCTGGTCGTAATTCTTACGGTCGTATTACAGTTCGTCACCGTGGCGGCGGTCACAAACAAAAGTATCGTATCATTGACTTTAAACGGATGAAAGATAATATTCCAGCAACTGTTAAAGCAATTGAATACGATCCTAACCGTTCTGCTAACATCGCTTTATTGCAATACCCAGATGGTGTTAAATCATATATTTTAGCACCTAAAGGTTTGCATGTCGGCGACAAAGTTGAATCTGGTGAAGATATTGATATTAAAGTAGGTAACACTTTACCATTAGCAAACATTCCAGATGGTACTTTGATTCATAACATTGAATTAAAACCTGGTAAAGGTGGACAATTAGTTCGTTCCGCTGGTATGTCAGCACAAGTTTTAGGTAAAGATGGTCGTTACGCAACAGTTCGTTTACCATCTGGCGAAACACGTTTGATCTTAGCAACATGCCGTGCAACAATCGGTGAAGTTGGTAATGAACAACACGAATTGATCAACTTAGGTAAAGCTGGTCGTAAACGTTGGTTAGGTATTCGTCCAACAGTTCGTGGTTCTGTAATGAATCCTAACGATCACCCTCACGGCGGTGGTGAAGGTAAAGCACCTATCGGTCGTCCATCACCAATGTCACCATGGGGTAAGAAGACTCTTGGTAAGAAGACTCGTAATACTAAAGCGAAGTCTGAAAAGTTCATTGTTCGTCATCGTAAGACTAAATAGTTTGAACTTTTAACAAGATAGGAGGTCAAATAATGGGTCGCAGTTTGAAAAAAGGACCATTTGCAGATGCTTCTTTAATGAAGAAGATTGATGCACAAGCTGACCAAGAAAAGAAGTCAGTTATCAAGACTTGGTCACGTCGGTCTACTATTTTCCCAAGTTTTATCGGTTATACAATCGCTGTTTATGATGGCCGTAAACATGTTCCAGTTTTCATCACTGAAGACATGGTTGGTCATAAATTAGGTGAATTCGTGCCAACCCGGACCTTCCACGGTCATGCTGGCGACGATAAGAAAACCTCACGACGCTAAAGAAAGGAGCGAAATAAATGGCTGATCAAATTACATCTGCCACAGCAACGGCTAAAACTGTTCGCATTACCGCTCGTAAAGCGCGTTTGGTAATTGACTTGATTCGTGGCAAGAATGTTGCAGAAGCAATGGCAATTTTACAATTTACACCACGTGCTGGTGCACCAATTATTGCTAAAGTTCTTAAGTCAGCAGTTGCCAATGCTGAACATAATTTTGATTTAGATGCGCAAAACTTGGTTGTATCTGAAGCTTATGTTAACGAAGGACCAACTTTAAAGCGGTTCCGTCCACGTGCTAAAGGTTCAGCTTCACCAATCAACAAGCGGACAAGTCACATCACTGTGACTGTTTCAGAACAAAATTAAGGAGGGATAACGCGTGGGTCAAAAGATTAATCCAATCGGTTTCCGTGTTGGTGTCATCCGCGATTGGGATGCAAAGTGGTATGCTGAAAAAGACTATGCTACTTTCTTACACGAAGACCTCGCCATTCGTGATTACATTAATAAGCGACTTGCCGATGCATCCGTCTCAAGAATTGAAATTGAACGTGCTGCTAAACGGATCAACATTTCAATTCATACTGCTAAACCAGGTATGGTTATTGGTAAAGGCGGTTCAGAAGTTGAAAGCTTACGTAAAGAATTAAACAAGTTAACAGGTAAAAATGTTCACATCAACATTGTTGAAATCAAGAAACCTGATTTAGATGCAAAATTAGTTGGTGAAAACATTGCTCAACAACTTGAAGCACGTGTTGCATTCCGTCGGACACAACGGCAAGCAACACAACGTGCGATGCGTGCTGGTGCCAAGGGTATCAAGACAATGATTTCAGGTCGTTTAAACGGTGCTGATATTGCACGTAAAGAAGCACATGCTGAAGGAACAGTTCCTTTACATACATTACGTGCTGATATTGATTATTCTTGGGAAGAAGCACATACCACATATGGTAAATTAGGTGTTAAAACTTGGATTTATCGTGGTGAAATTTTACCAGACAAAAAGTCTAAGGAAGGAGGACACTAGTCGATGTTAGTACCTAAGCGAGTAAAGCACCGTCGTGAATTTCGTGGTAAGATGCGCGGCGCTGCTAAAGGTGGCACAAAGGTAGATTTCGGTGAATTTGGTCTTCAAGCATTAGAATCACATTGGATTACTAACCGCCAAATTGAAGCTGCCCGTGTTGCTATGACACGTCATATGAAACGTGGTGGTAAGGTTTGGATCCGGATTTTCCCACATAAATCTTACACATCTAAAGGTGTCGGTGTTCGTATGGGTAACGGGAAAGGTGCTCCAGAAGGCTGGGTAGCAGTCGTAAAACGTGATAAAGTCATGTTTGAAGTCGCTGGTGTTCCTGAAAACGTTGCTCGTGAAGCTTTACGTTTAGCTTCAAACAAATTACCAGTTAAGACTAAGATTGTAAAACGCGAAGAAGTAGGTGGCGAATCAAATGAAGGCTAAAGAAATTAGTGAATTAACCACTGCTGAAATGCTCGAAAAAGAAAAACAATACAAAGAAGAATTGTTTAATCTTCGTTTCCAACAAGCTACCGGTCAATTAGAGAATACTGCGCGCTTAAAGAAAGTTCGCAAAAATATTGCTCGGATTAAGACCGTCTTGCGTGAGCAAGAACTCAACAAATAATAATCGGGGAAGGAGAATATTACCTTGAGTGAAGAACGTAATCATCGTAAAGTTTATCAAGGACGGGTTGTTTCAGCAAAAATGGATAAAACTATTGTAGTAGAAGTATCCACAACTAAGAAACATCCTGTATATGGCAAACGTGTTAAGTACTCAAAGAAGTACTATGCACATGATGAAAATAATGAAGCCAAAGTTGGTGACATTGTTACTATTATGGAAACTCGTCCTTTATCACGTCAAAAACGGTTCCGTTTATTAGATGTTGTAGAAAAAGCTGTTATTATCTAAACGAACGTTACTAATAGGCAGTGACGAAGTGACGAAAGGAGGAACTTTCGAGTGATTCAACAAGAAACTCGACTTAAAGTTGCTGATAATTCCGGTGCACGTGAACTTTTAGTTATTAAAGTTCTTGGCGGTTCACATCGTAAAACCGGTAACATTGGTGACATTGTAGTTGCTACAGTTAAACAAGCCACACCAGGTGGCGTTGTCAAAAAAGCAGACGTTGTCAAGGCTGTTATTGTACGGTCAGTAAGTGGTGTACGCCGTGCCGACGGTTCATACATCCGTTTTGACGAAAATGCTGCTGTTATTATCAATGCAGATAAAAGCCCACGCGGAACACGTATCTTTGGACCAGTTGCTCGTGAATTACGTAACGGCAACTTCATGAAGATTGTTTCGTTAGCTCCAGAAGTTCTTTAATATTAAACACATCTTAAGGAGGTGCGAAATCTATGAAGATCAAGACTGGTGACAAGGTACGCGTTATGCGCGGTAAAGACAAGGGTAAGGAAGGCACAGTAACTAAAGTTTTCCCTAAACTTGATAAAGTTATTGTCGAAGGCGTAAACCTTGTTAAGAAACATCAAAAACCAGATAACGCAAATCCTCAAGGCGGTATCGTTGATAAAGAAGCTCCAGTACATGTATCAAATGTAATGCTTTTAGATCCCGCTGATAACAAGCCAACACGGATTGGTATGAAGATTGAGGACGGTAAAAAAGTTCGTGTTGCAAAGAAGTCAGGTAAAGTGCTTGACTAATAGTTATTAGTTGAAAGGAGGACTAGTGTTCATGGAAAATCGTTTAAAAGAACGGTATCAAAAAGAAATCATGCCATCTTTGATGAAAAAGTTTAACTACTCATCAGTTATGCAAACACCAAAGATCGAAAAAATCGTTTTAAATATGGGTGTTGGTGACGCCGTATCAAATGCTAGGAACTTAGACGAAGCTGTTGAAGAATTAGCATTGATTTCAGGTCAACAACCATTAATCACGAAAGCTAAGAAATCAATCGCTGGTTTCCGTGTTCGTGAAGGAATGTCCATCGGTGCTAAAGTAACTTTACGTGGCGATCGGATGTATGATTTCTTGGATAAATTAATTAACGTTTCATTACCTCGTGTTCGTGACTTCCACGGTATTAGTCCAAAGTCATTTGACGGCCGTGGTAACTACACATTAGGTGTAAAGGAACAATTAATTTTCCCTGAAATTGATTATGATAAGGTAAACCGTGTTCGTGGTTTAGACGTAGTTATCGTTACAACTGCTAACACAGATGAAGAAGCATTAGAATTACTAACACAAATTGGTATGCCTTTTGCTAAATAATTCTAGGAGGAAAGTAACTTGGCTAAAAAGTCTTTGGTAGTAAAGAATCATAAGCCTGCGAAATACTCAACACAAGCTTATACACGTTGTGAACGTTGTGGTCGCCCACATTCTGTCTATCGGAAATTTAAGTTATGCCGGATTTGCCTTCGAGAGTTAGCACATGCCGGTCAAATTCCAGGAATGCATAAAGCTAGCTGGTAAAATTGTCAAAGGAGGTTAAATCAATATGGTTCTAACTGATCCCATTGCTGATTATTTAACACGTATTCGGAATGCTAACATGGTTCGCCATGAATCTGTTGAAGTACCAGCTTCAAAGATGAAAAAAGCTATCTCCGAAATTCTTAAGCGCGAAGGTTTCATTCGCGATTACGAATGCATTGAAGATGATAAGCAAGGCACAATTCGTATTTTCTTAAAATATGGTAAGAATAACGAACGTGTTATTTCAGGATTAAAGCGTATTTCCAAACCAGGTTTACGTAGTTATGTAAAAGCTGATGAAGTACCTAAGGTATTAAACGGTTTAGGTATCGCTATTATCTCAACATCAGCTGGTGTTATGACAGACAAAGAAGCACGCGCTAAGAATGTTGGTGGCGAAGTGCTTGCTTACGTTTGGTAATAACTTCAACAATTAAAAAGGAGGTGCAACAAACACATGAGTCGTATCGGTAATAAACCTATCACTCTTCCTGAAGGTGTTACTGTAAAACGTGATGGTAACGTGGTTACAGTAAAAGGACCTAAGGGTGAATTAACTCGTGATTTTGTTCCAGAAATCGAAATGCATGAAGACGGAAATGTTATTACATTTACACGTCCTAATGAATCATTGAAAGCACTTCATGGTACAATGCGTGCCAACTTAAACAACATGGTTGTTGGTGTAACTAAAGGTTATGAAAAACACCTTGACCTTGTTGGTGTTGGTTACCGTGCACAATTGAAGGGTAAAACATTAGTATTAAATGTTGGTTACTCCCATCCAGTTGAAATGGAAGCACCAGAAGGCATTGAAATTAAGGTGCCTGGAACAACGGAAGTTGTTGTAAGTGGTATTGACAAGCAACTTGTTGGTCAATTTGCAGCAGAAATTCGTGATGTTCGTCCACCTGAACCTTATAAAGGTAAAGGTATTCGTTACCACGATGAACATGTTCGTCGTAAGGAAGGTAAGACTGGTAAATAATAATTGCCAGGTATTAGTTGTATTTGTTATAAAATACAATGAATTTAATCTTATGAGGTGAAAATTGTGATTTCAAAACCAGATAAGAACAAAATCCGTCAAAAGCGTCATACACGCGTACGCGGTAAGATCTCTGGAACAGCAGATCGCCCACGTTTAAATGTATTTCGTTCCAATAAAAACATCTACGCTCAAGTAATTGATGACGTAGCGGGTGTTACACTTGCAAGTGCCTCAACCTTAGATAAAGAAATTGATGGCGGCACAAAAGTAGAACAAGCTCAAAAAGTTGGTGCTTTAGTTGCTAAACGTGCCATCGAAAAAGGCATTAAAGCTGTCGTCTTTGACCGTGGTGGTTACCTCTACCATGGTCGTGTGGAAGCTTTAGCTGAAGCTGCCCGCGAAAATGGCTTAGAATTCTAGGAAGAAGGAGGAATAACCACACATGACATACATCGATCCATCTCGTTTAGAATTAGAAGATAATGTTGTTGAAATCAACCGTGTTACTAAGGTTGTTAAAGGTGGTCGTCGTTTACGGTTTGCCGCAATCGTAATCGTTGGTGACAAACACGGCCATGTCGGTTTTGGTACTGGTAAAGCACAAGAAGTACCAGAAGCTATTCGTAAAGCGGTTGAAGATGGTAAAAAGAATTTAATCGAAGTTCCAATGGTTGGAACAACTATTCCACACGAAGTAATTGGTCACTTCGGTGCTGGCAAGATCATGTTAAAACCAGCGATCGAAGGTTCTGGAGTTGCTGCTGGTGGTGCTGTTCGTTCCGTTATGGAATTAGCAGGTATTGGTGATATTACTGCTAAATCACTTGGCCGTAATACCTCAATCAATATGATTCGTGCAACAATTGATGCATTATCACAATTGAAGACTGCTGAACAAGTTGCTGAACTTCGTGGTGTTTCAGTTGAATCATTAAAAGACTAGGAGATGTGTTTATGGCTCAATTAAAGATTACTTTAAAGCGTAGCGCTGCACATCGCATTCCTGAACAACGTAAAGTTGTTAAAGCATTAGGACTTGGTCGGGTAAATAGTTCCGTCGTACGTCCTGATAATGCAGCAGTTCGTGGCGCAATCACAAAAATTGCTCACTTAGTATCAGTTGAAGCAATTGAAGACTAATTAATTTAGTGTTTTAAAATTAAATAAGGAGGTGCCTAACCTAATGAAGTTGAATGAATTACAACCTAATGAAGGTTCACGTCGTGCACGTAAGCGTGTAGGTCGTGGTACTTCATCTGGCTACGGTAAAACAGCTGGTAAAGGTACAAAAGGTCAATTAGCTCGTCAAGGTGGTAAGACTCGTTTAGGTTTTGAAGGTGGCCAAATGCCATTATTCCGTCGTCTTCCAAAACGTGGTTTTAAGAATGTTAACCGTAAAGAATACGCAATTGTTAACTTATCTGACTTAAATCGTTTTGACGATGGTGCAGAAATTACCGCTACAGTATTATTAGACGCTGGTGTAATTAAAAAAGAATTATCCGGTGTTAAGTTGTTAGCTAATGGTGAATTGAACAAGAAGTTAACTATTAAAGTTAGCAAGGCTTCTGCAGCAGCTAAGCAAGCCGTTGAAGCTGCCGGTGGTTCAATTGAGGTGATGTAATGCTCACAACATTAAAAAACGCATTTAAAGATAAAGAGGTTCGTAAAAAGATCCTCTTTACTTTAGGCGTTTTAATTATATATCGGTTAGGTGCACAGATTACGGTACCAGGAGTTAATGCCGCTGCATTGTCCAAAGCAGCGTCAACGGGATTAATTTCTATTTTGGATACTGTAAGTGGTGGTGGCTTATCTAATTACTCTATTTTTGCGATGGGTGTTTCACCATTCATCACTGCTCAAATCGTGGTGCAATTGTTACAAATGGACATTGTGCCACGTTTTGTTGAATGGAGTAAACAAGGTGAATACGGTAGAAGAAAGTTAAATCAATGGACACGTTATTTAACGATTATTTTGGCTTTTGTTCAATCTATTGGGATTACTGCTGGATTTAACTACTTAAGCCAAATGGGTTTGATTAAAAATCCAAGTGTTTCTACTTATATCACGCTCGGCATTATTTTAACCGGTGGAACAATGTTGTTGACATGGATGGGCGAGCAAATTACTGATAAAGGCATCGGTAATGGTGTATCAATCATTATCTTTGCTGGTATTATTGCGCGCTTTCCAAGTGGTGTTTATCAATTGTATCGCGAAAACATTGAAAATGCTGCTAAAGGTGAAGTATGGAAGGGCGTTGTATTTTTAGCCATTTTACTAGTATTGGTGTTATTAGTTACTACTTTTGTAACTTTTGTTCAACAAGCTAATCGTAAAATTCCTATTCAATACACACGACGGGTAACTAATGCTGGTGACAGTAGTTATTTACCACTAAAGGTTAATGTAGCTGGTGTTATTCCGGTTATTTTTGCCAGTTCTTTCATTATTACGCCACAGACAATTTTAACCATTTTTGCGGCAAATCATTCCGGCGAAGAATGGTATCAAGTATTGTCAACTATTTTTAATATGCAATCAACGCCAGGAGCTATTTTGTATACTGTATTGATTGTATTATTTACATTCTTCTATGCTTTTGTACAAGTAAATCCTGAAAAGGTTGCGGAAAACTTGACTAAACAAGGCAGTTATATTCCTAGTGTTTGGCCAGGTAAAGAAACTGAAAAATATTTGTCTAATATTTTAATGCGCCTTTCCACCGTTGGTGCGCTGTTCTTAGGGGTAATTGCTTTATTACCACAATTAGCAGCTAACATCTTTGGTTTACCACAGTCAATTGGCCTAGGTGGTACTAGTTTATTGATTGTAGTAGGAGTTGCATTAGAAACAATGCGGCAAGTTGAAGGTTTACTTATGAAACGCGAATATGTAGGTTTTATTCGTTAATAGAGGAGGTTAGTACTTTGAATATCATTTTGATGGGTTTGCCTGGTGCTGGTAAAGGTACGCAGGCTGAAAAAATTGTCGATAAGTATCATATTCCTCATATTTCAACTGGTGATATGTTCCGGGCTGCCATTGCTGATGGTACTGAATTAGGTTTAAAAGCTAAATCCTACATGGATAAAGGTGAATTAGTTCCAGATGATGTAACTGAAGGAATTGTAAGTGATCGTTTATCTGCTGCTGATACTGATAAGGGATACTTACTTGATGGTTTTCCAAGAACAATTGATCAAGCAGTAGCATTGGAAAAAATTACTGCTGATTTAGATAAGCCAATTGATGGTGTTATTGATATTGAAGTTGATCCTAAGATTTTAGTTGATCGTTTATCTGGTCGTTATATTTGTGCTAAGTGTGGTGCAACTTATCATAAGTTGTATCATCCAACTAAAGTACCAGGCGTTTGCGACCGTTGTGGTAGTCATGAATTTTACCAACGTGAAGATGATAAACCGGCCACCGTTAAAAAACGCTTAGAAGTCAACATGAAAATGAATGCACCATTGATTGATTTCTATAAAGATCGTAACTTGTTATATCGTATTGATGGTGATCAAGCGATTGATCAAGTATTTGCGTCAATTGATGAAATTTTACAAAAGTTTTCAAAATAAGTTAACGATGGTTATTCAATAATTACTGATTACCATTGCAATTAAACTAATCTATGCTATACTCTTATAGTATGGATATATTTGGGTGAGTGGATACTGCTCTCCCTTTTTGTATATTGTATTAAGGTAAAATCGGGAGGAAAATTGTTTGGCCAAAGATGATGTAATTGAAATTCAAGGCACCGTAGTAGATACATTACCTAATGCGATGTTCAAAGTAGAATTAGAAAATGGCGCAACAATTTTGGCACATGTTTCCGGTAAGATCCGTATGCATTATATCCGGATTTTACCTGGCGATCGTGTCACTGTTGAATTGTCCCCATATGATTTAACAAAGGGACGTATTACGTATCGCTTTAAATAGTCATGAAGGAGGCTAATTATGAAGGTTAGACCATCAGTTCGCCCAATGTGCGAACACTGCAAGATTATTAAGCGTAAGGGTCGCGTAATGGTTATTTGCTCTGCGAACCCTAAGCATAAACAACGTCAAGGATAATTAGGAGGTGTATACTAATGGCTCGTATCGCGGGTGTTGACTTGCCTCGTGGCAAACGCATTGTTATTGCCTTAACATACATTTATGGTATTGGTAATACTACTGCTAAGAAAATTTTAAAGAATGCTGGTGTTTCTGAAGATATTCGTGAAGAAGATCTTACACCAGATCAAGAAGATAAGATCCGTGCAGAAGTTGATAAAATTCCTGTCGAAGGTGATCTTCGTCGTGAAGTAAGCATGAATATCAAACGCTTACAAGAAATCGGTTCTTATCGTGGTATTCGTCACCGTCGTGGTTTACCAGTACGGGGACAAAATACAAAGAATAATGCTCGGACTCGTAAAGGTAAGAAAGTTACTATTGCGGGTAAGAAGAAGTAATTTTAGAGCAAGGGAGGTCAATTAATCAATGGCACAAAGAAAAACATCAAGAAAACGTCGTGCAAAGAAGAATGTTGAATCTGGTGTAGCACATATTCATTCAACATTTAACAATACGTTAGTAATGATTACTGACCCACGCGGTAACGCTGTTGCATGGTCATCAGCTGGTGCATTAGGTTTTAAAGGTAGTCGTAAATCCACACCATTCGCTGCACAAATGGCAGCTGAAGCTGCAGCTAAGGAATCAATGGAACATGGTATGAAGACTGTTGAAGTAGCAGTTAAGGGTCCAGGCGCTGGTCGTGAAGCAGCTATTCGTTCATTACAAGCAACTGGTCTTGAAATCACAGCAATTCGTGATGTTACTCCAGTACCTCATAACGGTTCTCGTCCTCCAAAGCGTCGTCGTGTCTAATTTGAGTGCCGCTTCATTATAATGAAACGTGGACGCGAATTTCACTCTCGTTTTGAAAGGGGTAAAAACTAAGAATGATTGAATTTGAAAAGCCAAACATTACAAAAGTTGATGAAAGCACCAACTACGGTAAATTTGTAGTAGAACCATTAGAACGTGGTTACGGTACAACACTTGGCAACTCTTTACGTCGTATTTTGTTATCATCTTTGCCAGGTGCAGCAGTAACAAGTATTCAAATTGATGGTGTTTTGCATGAATTCTCCACAATCGATGGAGTTTTAGAAGACGTAACTCAAATTATTTTGAATATTAAGAAGTTAACTTTGAAGTTACACAGTGATGAAGATAAATCATTAGAAATCGACGTAAAAGGTCCTGCAACAGTAACTGCTGCTGACATTAAGGCTGATGCTGATGTTGAAGTTCTTAATCCAGAACAATACATTTGTACAGTAGCCGAAGGTGGTCATTTCCATATTCAAATGACTGCTAACAAAGGTCGTGGTTATGTTCCAGCAGATCAAAATAAAAAAGAAGATATGCCTATCGGTGTGTTACCAATCGACTCAATTTATACCCCAATTAGTCGTGTAAATTACCAAGTTGAAAGTACTCGTGTTGGTCGCCGTAATGACTTTGATAAGTTAACCTTAGATGTTTGGACCAATGGTTCAATTAGTCCGCGGGAAGCAATTAGCTTAGCCGCTAAAATCTTAACTGAGCATTTATCAATCTTTGTCAACTTGAGCGATGAAGCTAAGAATGCTGAAGTAATGGTTGAAAAAGAAGAATCACATAAAGAAAAAATGCTTGAAATGACAATTGAAGAGTTGGATTTATCTGTGCGTTCATACAACTGTTTGAAGCGTGCCGGTATCAATACTGTTCAAGAACTCACTAATAAGACTGAAGCTGACATGATGAAAGTTCGTAATTTAGGACGGAAATCATTAGAAGAAGTTAAAGCAAAACTCGCAGATCTCGGTTTATCCTTACGTAAGGAAGACTAATATTTAAAACAAAGGAGGCTATCTCATGGGTTACCGTAAATTAGGACGTACAAGTGGTCATCGTAAAGCTATGTTACGTAACTTAACAACAGACCTTATCATTAATGAAAAGATCGTTACTACTGAAGCACGTGCTAAAGAAGTTCGTTCAACAGTAGAAAAAATGATTACGCTTGGTAAACGTGGTGACTTACACGCACGTCGGCAAGCTGCATCATACATTTATAATGAAACTGCTGATCTTATTGAAAAAGATGAAAATGTTTTTGTTCGTAAATCAGCATTACAAAAATTATTTAGTGACATCGCACCTCGTTACAAGGATCGTCAAGGTGGATACACTCGTATCTTAAAGACAGCACCTCGTCGCGGTGATGGTGCACCAATGGTAATTCTTGAATTAGTCTAATGATTTAAGATTTTATCAATGACAATTAAATATCTCATTTAAGTCATTTAATCGATGAGTTGAGGAACGTTATGATGTTGGGCGGGATATTCCGAGTCTAGTTCTCCAGATCGTTAGTATCTGTCATCATTAAATGATTTTTTTGTCTAGTTTTAAAAAGCGACTGGTTTAAAACCAGTCGCTTTTTTTTTACTGCATTGTTGTAATATTCGTTTGTTCATTAGTTGTTGTGTCAGTTTGTTCAGTATTACTACTATGATCAGCATAGTTAGTGTATGAATAATATGTTTCATCATAACCAAATGTATCATAGTCATATAATTTAGGGTCAAGGAAATAGTTGGGATTAGCATCATTTAAACGTGTTTCGGCATTATTGAGTTTAATTGGTTTAAGATCCAATTGTTTACGTAATTTTTTCGAAACACGGTTTAATTCATCATTTGATGCAATTTGGTAAGACGAACCGTTAATCATTGCACCAGTTCCTTGAATATGATCGGAATCAATCGTTTGTGAACATATTCGGTAATTTTTAGCAATACCGATCATATCGTTAAAATTAAGGTCAGTTCTGACACTTGACGAGATGGAATTTAAGATTTTTTGATAATGAGTCAAACTATTAATTGAAACAAGTTTATGAATAATAACCTTAATGACTTGTTGTTGCCGTTTTTGTCGGCCATAGTCGCCTTCAGGATCTTGATAACGCATGCGGGTATATGCTAAAGCAGCTTTACCATTAAGGTGATTTTTACCCTTGGTAATCTTGATATTGCCAGCTTGAATATTAAACTTACTGTCAATAGTAACGCCGCCAACAGCATTCACGATTTTTTCTAATGCACCCATATTGACCGTTGCATAATAATTAATCGGTGTTGCTAGTAACTTAGCGACGGTAGCCTTTGCCATTTTGGAACCGCCAATATTATAAGCAGCATTAATTTTTTGCACATTAGTTTTTTTCATGCCAATCATTTGGGCTAGTAAATCACGAGGAATGCTTACCATTGTTGTTGTTTTTTGCTGTGGATTAAGCGTAACAACAATCATGGTATCAGAATTACCACGGTCAATGCGACCTTCAGCCCCAGTATCAATTCCTAGTAATAAAATTGAGATCGGTTTTTTATCACGAATTAATGCAGAAGCACGTTCTGAGTGGTTCGTATACATTTCATTAGCGGCGTTTTTAGTCGCGTTGTAAACATTAATTCCATAAATAATTATTCCAATTAATAAAATGACCACTATCATCAATATAATGTGTAGCCAACGTCGGTGATGACGCCGTCGTGAAACACGTGATGCGGGTCTTGGCAAGCAAATAACCTCCTAATAAGATGTAATAACTATCTAGTTTATCATTATAGAGTTTTTAAACGCGTTAATAAATATGCAATATGATATATTACGCTATTTTGTACTATTTATGCCATAGTAAATCAGCAATTAATTTAATCATGTAACTTTTGGTGTGAAAATGAGAGTGAATAACGTGATTAAAGTAATATTCATTATATGTAGTTACTTGATCTTGAAAAATATGTGCCAAAGCCTGGGCTTGACTAAGTGGTACTTCTCCATCTGTGAGTAATTGTTGATTAATTGTGCCATAAATATTATTAACTATTGCTTCTGGAGGAATATTATTTTTATTAACTAGCATTTCACGATATAAGCGGTCGGTTTTAAATGGTAACTGTTGTCGAGAAACATGATCGTGACATCCGAGAATTTCGTTAACGGGTGTTGCTAATAAAATCATTTTATTTAAACGCGGTAAGTTATTTATTGCGCCATACCTGGTTACGGTTAAAACGGCCGCACTGCCACCCCATGAGTGGGCAACAATGTTATATTGCTTAATATTGAAACGGTGTTTGAGATCAACTAATAAGTTAGCTAACCAGTGTGCCTCTGTTTCAAAACCGGTATCAAAATTACGTTGAAAAATAACTTGAATTAATGGATTAACAGGTGTTGCCTGCCACTTACCATAATACTTAATTTTACCAAAAGGACCGATGAATACTGTTAATACTTTTTGGGCTAAGTTATGGCGTTGATAAGTGGCAATCATATGATTATATGTCGATGCGGTACCCCATGTGCCGTGGATGAATAGGGTAGGAATATTATCATAATTATAATCATTATTTTTATTCTTTAGATTAAGCGACTTATTAGCTACAGGTGTATTAGCAATTTGGCGTGCCATGATGCCTGTTATACCTGTAAGGAGTAAAATGCGCATTATTTTTTGCTTATTAATTTTCATTATTTTTCATCTCTTTTAGATTATCTTAACGCTGCTTATTGCTACATGTAAATGAATGTAAAATATCACTTTACATTTTTTACAAAGTCGTTTACGCTATAATTAGTAATATTAAAGGAGTAATTATGATGCATAAATATTTGAAATATTGCCGTGATGTCAATATTTTAGTTTATTTACTTAGTTTAGTATTAATACTAGCTGACCATGCGACATTAGGCATTGCTATTTTACCATTTAATTTTTTAGTTACGATTATGGTGGCACTGCAATTAAGCGATTGTGATCATCGCCAAATGCACCATCTTCATCATAATATTTATTAAAAGCCAGGTTACTAAGGTAACTTGGCTTTTTTATTTTCAGTTATAATTAGGTATCGATAATATTAAGGAGTAACCAATGGGTAATAAGCCACTTATTTCGATAATTATTCCCTTATATAATTCAGCGTCATATTTGCATCACTGTTTACAAAGTATTATGCAACAAACGTATCAGTATTTTGAAGTAATTATGGTTGATGATGCTTCGCAAGATGATACTGTTAAGCAGGCGCAAAAATGGGTGCATTCCGACCCACGTTTTTATCTATATCAACAACACGTTAATCATGGTGTATCAACTAATCGTAATATTGGGTTAAGTCATGCGCGTGGTACTTACGTTAGTTTTGTAGATCCGGATGATTGGTGTGCACCTGACTTTTTACAAACCTTCATTAATCACTCATCAGGTAATGATTTAGTAATTACGGGATTTTATTGTAATGAACATGTTGCTAGTAGTATTTGGCCCTTACAGCAGCATTATTATTCACCCGGACAAATGTTGCCATTTATTATGGCTAATTTTGGCAATATTCGGGGATATGTATGGAATAAATGCTATCGTCGGCAATTAATTGCTAAGTATCATTTACGTTTTGATACTGACCTTACAATTATGGAAGATATGTTATTTAACGTAAAGTATTTAATGCACGCGCAACGTTGTTATTATACTTCCCAACCGCATTATCATTATGTTAAACGACATAATAGCACGGTACATACTGTTAATAAACGGATGCTGCAAGATATTTTTAAAGCAATTTGGCGTAGTAGTAAAGTAGTTCTATTGCATAAATAGATTACTTTTTTATCAATGATGATTAACTTATAATAATGAGTAAGTAATATTTATATTTTTTAATATCGAGGCGAGTAAGGATGACTAATACATTTCCACAAGTAGTAACGATTGCTGGTTCTGATTGTGATGGCAGTGCGGGGATGGAAGCTGATTTACATACATTTTTTATGCGGCACACGTATGGCATGGCGATTGTAACGGCTTGTGTTGCAGGTAATTCAATCGGCATTCAAGACAGTGTTGCCTTACCAATTCCGTTTATTAAACAGGAATTTGCATCATTAGCAGCTGATTTTAATATTAAGGCTAGTAAAACCGGTATGCTAGCTGATGCGGAACTAATCAAAACAATTGCGCAAGAATATCAAAAATATGATTTTGGTCCTTTAGTAGTTGACCCTGTTATTGTTACTAAGCATGGGGCTACGTTATTAGAAGACGATGCACTAAATAACATGCGGAATTTAATGTTACCATTGGCCACCGTTATTACGCCTAATTTTGCTGAAGCCCAAACTTTAGTAGCACGACAGTTAAATACTGCAACAGATATTAAACAAGCTGCGCGCCAATTACAACAAATGGGTGCGCAAAACATATTAATTAAAGGGCGACATGATGATGTTCATCAAGCTGTTGTAACTGATTATGTTTTATTAGCTTCAGGTGAAGATTTTTGGTTAGAAGCGCCATATATTGACACCCAACATGTGAATGGTACTGGTGATTCTTTATCCGCATGTATTGCGGCCGAACTTGCGAAAGGTAGGACCGTTGCGGATGCAATTAAAACCGCTAAACAATTTGTTTATCAAGCGATTGCGGATCCAATTGATGTTGGTCATCAGTATGGACCGATTAATCATTGGGCTACTAACGATATTAAGTAGTTAATGGAGGAGAAAAATGCGTAATAAAAAGCGGATAATAAGATATTTATTATCCATTGGTAGTGTAATTTTATTGGGGTTATGTTTAGGAGCGTGTGGTAATAAAACAACTACTGCGCAAACTAATCATCGAATTACCATTAATTATTGGGATGCATTATTAGGACCATATCAAAAACCAGCGCAACAACTGGTGAATGATTTTAATAAATCACAAACTAAGTATAAAGTAGTGATGAATAATCAGGGTAATTATGCTGATTTAGAGCAAAAGATTATGGCAGCCGCCAAGTCAAATCAGTTACCCGTGATTGCGCAAGCACCGTACACAACGGTACCTAATTATGTTAAAAATGGATTACTTGAACCATTAAATTCATACATGTTTCATGGTGATCAACGTTTAACTAGTAAGGATTTGAATGATATTTATCCCATCTTTCTAAAAAATGCTCAATATAATGATAATTATTATTCAATTCCGTTTTGCGAGTCTCTATCAGTGTTGTATTACAACAAAGACTTAATGCAAAAATACGGCATTACTTTACCAACATCTTGGGAAGAATTACAGCAAGATGCAGCGAAAGTTAAGGATAATGACGTTAAATTAATTGTTTTTGATCAATCATTTGACAAAATGTATGAAAGTTTAGCCAAAGCCGCTGGTACTAATATTGTTGCACCAGATACTTTAACGCCGGAAATCACTTCGCAACCATCAATGACGGCAATGAATTTTATTATGAATATGATTAAGAACGGTAGCGCGGAAACCTCAGGCGCTGATCCGTATGGTAATAAAATTTTTGCTGGTCAAAAGGCTGTTTTTTATGCGGATACTTGTTCTGATATTATGTACGTTAAACAACAAGCCCCAAGTAATATGCAGTGGGGGACGATGGTTTTACCAACGTTTCATGGCAAAAGAGCAACGATGATTGAAGGCAGTAATTTAGTGATGTTTAAAAACGCAACACCACAACAAAAGGCAGGCGCTTGGGCCTTTATGAAGTTTGTGTTGAGTAAACCAGAAAGTACCAAGTGGGCTCGTGAAACAGGTTACATGCCTTTACGGAAGTCAGTTGTTAATAGTAATGCTTATCAACAATTTTTGCATAATTCTCCCGTTCATAAAGCGGCAATTAATTCCTTGCCATACGCTTTTAATACCACTGTTTTCCCAGGCTATGCACAATTTCATATTGATGAAGTAACTGCTATTCAAAATATGGTTGATAATAAGCAAAATGTTAAGGATGCGATGAACCAATTCCAAAAAGAGGCTGAATTAATCATTAAGCAAAATCGCTAATTATATAATTAAAAACGTTATCTCATTTTGATAAATAAAAAAGCTATGTTAAAAAACATAGCTTTTTTATTTTATTTTTGGGCTAATCGTTTACCCAAATGATTACGCGCGAGCATAAACAACGGGTAAGCCGTTAGTAGTAATGGAATGTATAAACTGCATAATCGCCAATTATTGAGCTTTTGAAGCATGAAAATATGACCGGCAAAAACAAAGACACCAATGAATGTAATGACCAATATTGATAATAATATAATCTTGAAACGATTATATGGTCGCGATACTTCTGATAAAGCGCTAAACGAAATAAAACCCGTTAATAACACCGTTAGCGTTGAAGTTTGCGCATATGTTAAGTGCATCAAATTGCCGCCTACAAAAGTAATGGTTAAGGTGTATATAACTACGCATAATGCAGCTGGTAACGCTGTTTCCATTACATGTTTCATAAAAGCACCAGTAATTCGTCGCTTATTTGGTTGTAATGCCAAGAAGAACGATGGAATGCCCACCGTTAGTGCTGAAATTGGCGTTAACTGAATCGGTTGGAATGGATAACTGTGATTTAAGAAGATAAAAATAAAACTTAAAATCACTGAGTAAATAGTTTTAATAAGATACATTGAAGCAACCCGTTCGACGTTATTAATCACCCGGCGTCCTTCATTTAAAACATTAATCATGGCTTCAAAGTTTGATTTTAAGAGCACAAAATCACCGATACTTTTGGCAGCTTCAGCACCCGATGCCGTCACAATACTACAATCAGCTTGTCGCAGTGCCAAGACATCATTAACACCATCACCAGTCATAGCAACTGTATGGCCAGCGCGTTGGTATGCTTTAATTAATGCCTTTTTTTGTGTAGGAGTAACACGTCCAAAAACGGTATACGTTGCTACTAATTTATCAAAATCAGCCTTTTCACCAACAGTGCTCATATCAATAAAGGCATCACTGTGAGCAATATGGGCACGTTGGGCAATGGTAGCGACTGTTTGCGGATTATCACCAGAAATAACCTTAATAGCGACATCCTGGGTTGCAAAGTAATCAAAAATATCAATAGCTTGTGGTCGAATTTCATCACTAATGAGAACTAATGCTAATAATTGTAAGTCATCGGGAACCTGGGTGGTTAAAGTAGTTTGCTTACTTTTGGCTAAACAAATAACGCGTTCACCATTACGCGCCGCTGCTTGTAATTGTTTTTTAACAACCGCGTTTAAGCCATTAGGAAATACAAATTCAGGCGCACCCATAATGTAACTACCATGTTTTTGGAAACTAACGCCACTCCATTTCCGTGCAGATGAAAAAGGCACGGTGCTTGTAGCTATCCATTGGGGATCTTGCGTAAAGGCTTTTTTAATTGCCAGGGCTGTTTCATTATCATCGTTTAAAGCATAAGTAATTGCGTGTAAGGCGGCTTTAATTTCAGTAGTGGGATAGTTATTTTGTGGTAATAATTGTGAAACAACTAATTTACCACTAGTAATTGTCCCAGTTTTATCAAGACATAACACATCAACCCGCGCTAATGCTTCAATGGCTGCTAAAGAACGCACTAAAACATGATGTTTAGCCAAATTATAAGCGCCCGCTGCTAAAGCAACTGAAGTCAATAAGACTAATCCTTCCGGAATCATTCCGGTCATTGCTCCGGCCGTACTTAAAATACTTTGATTAATATTATGACGACGCAAGTAACTAGAAATAAATAATGCAATGCCTAACGGAATAATTACAAAGGTTAATACTTTAATAATCCGGTTAATGGTATTTAGTAATTGACTTGTATCCTTTTTTTCTGTTTTGGCAGCTAATGCCAATTTGGCTGCAAAACTCTGTTTACCGACTGCTGTTACCCGTACATAAGCTTTACCGCTCAGCACAATAGTTCCTGACATTACTTGATCGCCATTTTTTTTAATAATTGCGTCGGCTTCGCCAGTTAATGGTGATTCATCAACTTCCATGCCATTAGAAACTAATACCTGTCCATCAGCCGGAATTTGCACACCACGATTTAAGACCAGCAAATCACCTAAAACAATCTCCGCATGATGGATTTGCTGCTGGTGATCATTTCTGATGACCGTAACCAAATCTTCAGAAAGAATTGACATTTTATCAACTTGGTGCTTAGCCCGAATTTCTTGGTAAATGCCGATGATGGTATTAACAACGGCAATACATAAGAAAAGCAAATTGCGGTAACTGCCAGTGTAAATAATCATTATAGCGATGATGATATTGATGAAGTTAAAAAGGGTAAACGTATTATCGCAGATGATTTGTTTTACCGAACGTGTTAGTGGTTTTAAAGGATCGTTTTTTTCACCAGCTTTGATACGTTGTTTTACTTCAGCAGTAGATAAGCCTGTTTCAATAAACTTATCGGTTTTTGATGACATAAATTTACCTCATAATTATTTTTTCAAAGATAACTTCGTTACGACTTCAACGCGCGCGGTTTGTGGGAACATATCCACTGATTGCATCCAGTCAACATGATATGTTGGAGCTAACTTAACTAAATCGCGTGCTAAGGTTGATGGATTGCATGATACATAAACAAATTTTGCTGGTTTAGTCTTTAAAATATTGTTAATTAATTGTTGATCTAAACCCGTACGAGGCGGATCAACGATTAATGCTGTTGGCCGAAAACCATCGCGAAGCCACTTATCAAAAACTACTTCAGCACTACCAACTTCATAATGTGCATTAGTAATATGGTTAATAGTGGCATTGTGGTTAGCGTCCGTAATTGCTTCTGGAATAATATCCATGCCTCGTACTTCATTAACAGCGTTAGCCATACTAATTCCTAACGTTCCCACCCCACAATAAGCATCAACTAAATTGTCTTGGGGTGTCAAATTTAAAGCGTTAGCGGCAATACGATATAACCGCGCAGTTTGTTGGGGATTTAACTGGAAGAAAGCCCGGGCGGATAAATCATATTGGTAATTATTAATCATTTCCCGAATTTGTGGCTTGCCAGCTAGCAATTTGGTTTTATCCCCCCATACTAATGAAGTTTTGTTCGGATTAATGTTTTGCATGACTGAAACGACTTGTGGCAAGCGGTTTTTAATCATCATTAATAACCGTTCTTGTTGAGAAAGCACAGCAGTGTGAGTAACTAAGGTTACTTGTAGTTCATGAGTTGCTTGAGCTTCACGAATGACAATCGTCCGGATGGCGCCAGTATGTCGTTTTTCATCATAAATCGACATATCGATTTGTTGAAAAATATCGACAATGGTGCGCATGGCTTGCATTGTCGCATGACTTTGTGTAGCTAAGTGCGGTAAGTCAATTAAATGATGACTATTTGGCGCATATAAGCCGGCAATTATTTTGCCATTAGTTAATTTTTTGACTTGAAATTGTGCTTTATTTCGATAGTAATAGGGTTTTGTCATGCCAATGGTTGGCTTAATTACATAATTTTGATAATTTTGCGGTTTAAACTTAGCAAGGGCTTGTTTGATGATACTTGTTTTAAAACGTAACTGGGCATCATACGCTAGATCTTCTAATTCAATGCCGCCCACTTTACCAAATACTTCATTATCTTTAGGAATAACTCGTTGAGGACTAGCCTGACGAATTTTGGTAACTCGCGCATTAAGATAATTTTGGTTAACCGTGGTTACTTCCGCTGTAATCACTTCTTGTGGTAGTGCAAAGGGAACAAAAACAATTTTATGTTTAAAATAACCAATGCCTTCACCATTGATTCCTAATCTTTTAATAGTCAACGGGAAGCGTTGACCGACTTTAACAGTAATCTTATTTTGCATTTGTTTTCCTATCAATTTGTAATGTTACTTCCATTATATACAAGTCTTTTGATTAAAACTGCAATAAAAATTGGTTTTTAGTTATAATAAAGGAAAATATAATAAATAAAGAAGTGAAAGATACAATGACAAATTGGCGTTTTATTTTAGCCACTCTTTTAACTATTATTGCCGCTGGTTTATTAGGGTGGAGTTTTGCTAATTCCTTAGTTTTTATCCCGTTAGCCGCAGTTATTTTGGCTGGTGTTGGACAATTATTTAATCTTGAAAATGCCGTACTGACGATGAAAGATAAAGTTTTATTAGTACTTGCTTGTGTAATTACCTTGGCTGGTTTAATTTTATTCGTCGTACGGTTAACCCATTAGGAGTTTCAATGGCAATTATTACTAAAATCACTGCGCAAAAACGCAAGGGTCGTTATAATATTTTTTTAGATAATCAATATGCCTTTGCAGTTGGCGAGAACATTTTAATTCGTTATGGCCTTTTTAAAGGTCAAGAAGTTGATGCACAATTACAAAAGCAGTTACAACAAGCTGAACAACAAGATAAAGCTTATAATTTAGCGTTAAATTATCTTAGTCGGCAGTTGCGTACGGTTTATGAGGTAATGACTTATTTACACCAACATGATGTTACGCATGACGTAGCGTGTGCCGTAGTTAAGCGCTTATGTGAACAACATTATTTGAATGACCAAAATTATGCTGATAGTTTTGTGAGAACAATGTACCATACTAGCGATAAAGGACCATACATTATTCAACGAAAACTAAAGCAAAAGCATGTGGCTGATGCGGTTATTGCACAGGCCTTATTGCAATTTGATGAATCACGCCAATTGCTTAATGCTACTACAAGTGTTAATAAATTAGCACAACATTATCGTCATGATGCTTTTAAGACACAACAACGTAAAATTTATCAAGCCTTAATTAATAAAGGTTACTCTAGCGATATTGTTAAGCAAGCTATTGCGCAAGCCGATTTGCAAGTGGATGCTGAACAGCAACAACAATTATTAATTCAAACGGGTACGAAATTATTACGTCGTTATCAAGCCCTAGATCCTAAAACACGTCATCAAAAGATTTTACGTGCTTTATATCAAAAAGGATTTAGTTTTGATGATGCGCAAGCTTTTTTGGCAACATACGATCATGAAAATTAATGCTTAATTTTCATATAAGTAGGATAGTCAACCCCGCTATTATCATGTACAATAACAATGATTAATGTTTATTAGCAGAAGGCTGGACGATTCACATGCATATTCCAAAAGAAGGAGATTATATAGCGATTCAAAGCTATAAGCACGATGGATCATTGCATCGTATTTGGCGCGATACGATGGTTTTAAAAGAAAGTGAAGATACTTTGATCGGTTGTAACGATCATACCTTGGTTACTGAAGCTGATGGTCGTCGTTGGGTAACGCGCGAACCGGCCATTGTTTATTTTCATAAGCATTATTGGTTTAATATTGTAGCAATGATTCGTGATAGCGGCGTTTCGTATTATTGTAACTTAGCTTCGCCATTTGTTCTTGATGAGCAAGCTTTAAAATATATTGATTATGATTTGGATGTTAAGGTATTTCCTAATGGTGAACGACATTTACTTGATATTGATGAATATGAAGCTCACCAACGTAAATGGCATTATCCTTTATCAATCGATCATATTTTGAAAGCAAACATTCGGATTTTAGTTGATTGGATTAAAAATCAAAAAGGACCTTTTTCACAAGCCTATGTTGATTTATGGTACCAACGTTATCAGGAATTAGCTCATCATCGTTAAAATAAAAAGCAGATCTAAAGATCTGCTTTTTATTTTTTATTCAATATTTTATGTTTAGCCAGTGGAGCGATACTCATTAAGTCAAAATCAAGGTATGACCCTAGTAAGATGCTAATAAACATAATTAAAATTAACCAACCCACCATCGTGCCAGTAATAAAGGCATGCGTAAATACATGTCGTACTGCCCAAGTAGCAATACCAGCTAGTATAAAATCAAGGATAAAATTAAATGATAATTTCCACCATTTGGCTTTTTCAAGCATAAAGAAACGGATGCTTAAATGAATAAAACGCATGGTAGTATATTTGCCAAGAATTTTTAAAGGGCGTTCAACGGTAATCTTAACTAGCATTAATAAAACAGCGCCAATTAATGCTCCGACAATGGTACGCCACCAACTACCAGTATGCACAAGTAAGGCGTTATAACATGTTCCGATTAGAACTAGTGCAAATAAATAAGGAATAACAAATAAAAATAAAAAAATGTATGTTGCTTTGCGATTAGACAAATTAGGCACCTTCTTATTAATTGTGTTCATTATAGCATACCCGTTACTAAATTAATTTGATACAATAGAAAAGACCAGTTTTTATTAACGAGGTGTTAATTTATGTTTGAACGCTTACGTAATTCGCGTATTTTATTTTGGTCGTTAGAAATTTTGCTAGTGGTAACTATTATTTTTATGTTATCCAAAATTAGCTTTGTTTTTCATCCTGTTACTGCTTTTATTTCGACATTATTTACGCCGATTTTAGTAGCAGGTTTTTTGTATTATTTATTTAATCCCTTGGTTAATCTCTTAGAAAAAATTAAAATTCCACGTAATCTGGGCATTTTGATTGTTTTTTTAGTTTTTTTTGGTGGCTTAGGAATGATTATTGCTTTAGTAATTCCTAATTTAGTTACCCAATTAACCCAATTAACAATTCATTTACCGGGGTTGGTACGGCATTTTCAAGCGGCATTACGTGATTTAGTAGCTCACCCATGGTTTAAACATTTACATGTGCAAGAATATATCAATAATTTAAATTTACAGCCCAGTGTTATTTTAAAAAACGTGATGGCGCATTTAACCGGCATTAGTGGCTTTATTAGTTCAGTAACTGGTTTTGTGATTACCGCTATTACTGTACCGGTATTTTTATTTTACTTCTTACGTGATGGTCATAAGTTTATTCCTAGCATTCAGCGCATTTTACCGCATCGTTATAATGCGCAAGTAGCTGAATTAATGCATAAAATGAATCAAACCATTTCACACTATATTGCTGGTCAAGCGATTGAATGTTTGTTTGTGGGGACGTTTACTTTTATTGGTTATGCGCTTATTCAAATGCCATATGCTTACTTACTTGGGTTTATCGCGGGAATTACTACCATTATTCCTTACTTAGGGCCTTATATCGGTATTGCCCCAGCGCTTTGTATTGCCGCCACAATTTCATTTCCTAAAGTAATTTTAGTATGTATTGTTGTCATTATTGTGCAACAAATTGATGGTAATTTGATTTATCCTAATGTCATTGGGCGTACGTTAAAGATTCATCCTTTGACAATTATGATGATTTTATTAGTTGCTGGGAATTTATATGGCATTATTGGCACAATTTTAGCAATTCCAGTGTATGCCATTTGTAAAACCGTTATAATTTATTTGCATAATATTTATCAAATTAGACATAACATTGATAAGAACATTAAGATTGAATCGAAAGATTAAGAAAGGATTGTAGTATGACAGATAATTTAGCACAAGAAGTTGCCAAACGACGGACTTTTGCCATTATTTCACACCCTGATGCTGGGAAGACCACTATTACTGAACAATTATTACTTTTTGGTGGTGTTATTCGGCAGGCAGGAACCGTCAAAGGAAAGAAAAGTGGTCATTTTGCCAAGTCAGACTGGATGGAAATTGAAAAGAAACGTGGTATTTCTGTTACTAGTTCGGTAATGCAATTTGACTATCAAGGCAAACGGATTAATATTTTGGATACGCCCGGACACGAAGACTTTTCCGAAGATACTTACCGTACCTTAATGGCCGTTGATGCAGCTGTAATGGTTATTGATTCGGCTAAGGGGATTGAACCACAGACTAAAAAGTTATTTAAAGTTGTTAAAAAGCGCGGGATTCCGATTTTTACATTTATGAACAAGCTTGATCGTGATGGCCGTGAACCGCTTGATTTAATTGCTGAATTGGAAGACTTACTTAATATTGAAGGTTATCCAATGAATTGGCCAATTGGCATGGGTAAAGGTTTGAAAGGATTATATGACCGTGAAAATAACCGGATTGAATTGTATCGTCCGCAAGATGATGCGCACCGCTTTTTGCCATTAGATCAAACAACTGGCGAAGTAATTGGTACTAATCCTTTGCAAGATGAATCAATTTATCAACAAACACTAGAAGATATTGATTTATTAAAAGAAGCAGGCAACCAATTTGACTTAACAAAAGTTATGCACGGTGAACAAACCCCAGTTTACTTTGGTTCAGCTTTAACTAATTTTGGCGTTGAAACCTTTTTAAATAGTTTTGTTAAATATGCTCCCGCTCCAAGTGCTTATGAAACTCAAGACGGTGAAGAAATTAGTCCAACTGATCCTAATTTTTCCGGTTTTGTTTTTAAAATTCAAGCTAATATGAATCCGGCTCATCGTGATCGGATTGCTTTTGTACGGGTTTGTTCAGGCGAATTTACTAAAGGAATGGATGTTACTTTACAACGAACTGGTAAAAAGTTACGTTTAAATAACTCTACGGAATTTATGGCTGATGCTCGTGAGCAAGTTACCGATGCGGTTGCCGGGGATATTGTTGGCTTATACGATACCGGTAATTTTCAAATTGGTGATACCATTTATACCGGTAAAAAGGTGATTGCTTTTAAAAAATTGCCACAGTTTACGCCTGAATTATTCATGAAAGTAACGCCTAAGAACGTTATGAAGCAAAAGTCATTCCATAAGGGCATGCAACAACTGGTACAAGAAGGCGCTATTCAGTTATACCGCACCATGAATACAGACGAATACATTCTTGGAGCAGTAGGACAATTACAGTTTGAAGTATTCCAATTCCGGATGCAACATGAATACAATTCTGAAGTTGAAATGACGCCAATTGGTTCACGCACGGCCCGGTGGATTGACAATCCTGATAAGTTAGATGAGCATGCGTCATCAAGTCGTAATTTACTAGTTAAAGATGTTAATGGTGATCCATTATTCCTATTTGAAAACGATTTTGCATTGCGGTGGTTTAATGATAAGTATCCTGATGTTCATTTAACCGCACGCTTCCAGTCAGAATAATAAAAAAAGCAGAAGTAAATTTTACTTCTGCTTTTTTTATTATTAAATAAATTTTAAATATGAAGTTTCTACCCAAAAACCATCAGCTAATTGTGACCAATGACTATCGTTTTCGAGGGTTAGGTTTTTGGTAACCGTAACTTTAGTTTGTCCTGGTAAACCAGTTGGTTGAATATCACCATATGGTGTTGCCCAAATAACAATCCGATCCTTTGGATTCATATCAACAATTGCTGGTTGGTCAAGATCAACTTCGTCAGTAATTGTATACCGAATTTGCGGCAATCCTAATGGCATGTCAGCCGGCAAAACATTAGGATTAGTATTCATACTTTCAATGGTGTTATTGTCGTTCATTACCCATTCAGAGCCACCAAGATCTAGCCAAATATTATCTGTTTGGGGATCATATGCTAATTGAAAAACTTTCCAAACGGATCCAACCGGCAATGTCATGTTTAACTTTTGATCGGAACGTGGTGCTAAGCTGGGGTGAATTGTTTGCAAAATTTTAACAAACATTTGTTTTTCTAACTTGTTATATTCAATTTGACGTGGTTCATAAGTAAAGGATAGTTGCTTACTATTAGTACCAAATTGTCCCGCAAGTTCATCAGGTTCTTTGACCAGTGTATTTTTAAAAATATCAAGTGGTTTAACTTGATAATTAGAGTTTAAATCACCTTCAATATATTCAGGCGGTGCTAGTAAGTTGCCATTTAAATCACGATGATAGACTACGACTGGCGCTGCTTGTTGCCGTGAATAAATTAGTTTAATACCATCAGGATTTGGGAAAAAAGTTTGTTGGTAATTAATTGTTTGCGCTAAAACAAAACCTGGGAATGTTTTCCATGGAATGTTAAGGGGCGCTTGATAATCACCAGTTAATGTTGCTGTTGGTGCTAATGCATTACCATTTTCATCACGGTAGGACACTTTAATCCGGATCATGCCATTATTTTTGCGTGTAACTGCCGGATTTTGTGGGGGCACGCTTTCCAGATCATGTGGTTGGTGCGTAGTAGGTTGCTTTGTGGCAGTAGCAGGCATAATCATTTCTTTAGCTGCAATTTGATCATCAATACTTTTTTGCTCAGCAGAAGTTGGTGCTGGTGTTTGTGGCTTAAAAGGCGTTGCTGCTTTAGGAGTAACGGTACGCGCACTTTGTGATGTTGTTGGGTGTGATGATTGCACTGGCATAGGACGAGAACGGTTTGCCCGTATCCGTTTATTCAATTCTTTTTTAAAACCTTTTAATAAGTTATTAAGTAGAGGCATAACAATCCGTCCTTTAAAATCCATGATCAATAAAAATAAAACGAAAGCGTTTCAATATCATTATAAATAATTTTTAGATAATGGAAAACCATAAACCATAAAAAAGACCGTGTAAATCACGGTCTTTTGTTAATTACTAATTTTCATTAGTTTTGTTTTTTAAAGCAGTAACATTGATTTCACCATCAACGATTCGTGCTTCAAGTTGTTTGACTTCAGGATGATCTAAGTAGTAGTTAGCTACCCGGTCTTCAATTTGTTCTTGAATGACACGTCTTAATGGACGTGCGCCTAAAGCTGGATCGTAACCTAATTTGACCAGTTTTTCTTTAACTGGTTCAGTAACGTGTACTGATAATCCTTGGTCAGCAATCGTATGGTTGGTTTCGGCAAGCATTAATTCAACAATCTTCATTAAGCTTGCTTTTGAAAGTGGCTTAAATTCAACAATGTCGTCAAAACGATTTAAGAATTCTGGTTTAAAGTAATTATCTAATTTATTAATTACTGAATGGGTCTTACCAGCTGCTGCTGCTCCAAAACCAACACTAGTTTCTTTACCAACCCCAGCATTTGAAGTCATGATAATGATAGTGTCTTTAAATGAAACAGTTCGTCCTTGTGAATCAGTTAAGCGACCATCATCAAGAATTTGCAAGAACATATTCATTACATCCGGATGAGCTTTTTCTACTTCATCTAGTAAGATTAAACTGTATGGATGCCGTCGTACCCGTTCTGTTAATTGACCTGCTTCTTCGTAACCAACATAACCGGGTGGGGAACCGATTAATTTCGAAACACTGAACTTTTCCATGTATTCAGACATGTCAAAGCGAATCATTGCTTCCTCAGAGCCAAATAGTTCTTTTGCTAATTGTTTTGCTAATTCGGTTTTACCAACCCCGGTTGGACCAACAAATAAGAATGAACCAATTGGGCGACCGTTCTTATTAAAGCCAACTCGGTTGCGGCGAATGGCTTGGGTAACTTTATCAACGGCTTCATCTTGACCGATGATGTGTTTTTTAAGATCAGTTGCTAAATTCTTTAATTGGGTTTGTTCTTTTTCTTTTAATTCACCAACAGGAATGCCCGTTTTTTCTTCGACAATTTTTTCAATATCGTCTTCTGTAACGGTTGGTACGTTAGCATCCGCATTGCGTTCATTGTCTTCTTTCATCTTAGTGAACTTATTCACTTGATCACGATAGAAAGCAGCTTTTTCATAATCTTCTTGCTTTAAAGCAACTTGTTTTTCTTTTTCAGCTTCTTGAATTTTCTTTTCTAAAGTTTGAGGATCAACCACATGAATCGTGAGATTCTTTTTAGAGCCAGCTTCATCAATTAAATCGATTGCTTTATCAGGTAAGAAGCGATCGTTGATGTAACGTGCTGATAATTTAGCAGCAGCAATAATAGCATCATGGGTATAGTGAACATGATGATAAGCTGCATATTTAGCTTCAATTCCTTTAAGAATTTGAATTGTTTCATCAACTGACGGTTCATTAACTTGAACTGGCTGTAAACGCCGTGCTAATGCTGCATCTTTTTCAATTTGACGATATTCAGTTAATGTTGTTGCACCAACTAACTGCAATTCGCCACGCGCTAATGCTGGTTTGAGAACGTTACCGGCATCCATGCTACCTTCAGCATTACCAGCACCAACAATTTCATGAATTTCATCAATGAATAAGATGATTTTGGGATTAGCTTTTAATTCATTCATTAATTGTTGCATGCGTTGTTCGAATTGCCCGCGTACGCCGGTTCCTTGCACTAAGGAAACAACGTCTAGCCGGATAACTTGGCGATCTTGTAGTTTAGCCGGAACGTCACCGTCAGCGATTTTTTGTGCTAAGCCTTCAACAACTGCTGTTTTACCGACCCCAGCTTCACCAATTAAAACCGGATTGTTTTTGGTACGTCGGTTAAGAATTTCAATAACACGAGCGATTTCTTTATCACGACCAATAACCGGGTCAATTTTACCTTTTTTAGCAAGTTCAGTAATATTAATTCCGAATTGGGCTAACAAGCCACCGTTACGGTTATTGCCACCAAACCCACCTTGGGTAGGACCGCCTGGTTGTGAAGCCCGGTTTTCACTAGCATTTTGGCGATTATATGCTTGATTAAAATTACGGAATAATTCGTCAAATCCACCTAAGCCGCCAAAAGGATCGTTAGAACCAGGGATGCCATTTGTAAAGTTTAAGCGTCCTTGTTGCTTTAATAATTGGTAACAATCCTGACAAAGGTCAATTTCACGCCGTTGGCCATTAATATTGGCATATAAATGAATCGTTGCAGGATTCTTATGACAATATTGACAGAGCATAAATTCACAACCTTTCATAGTAAAATATTGGTCAATATTGTTTGACCTTTCTTGACTATTAATTATACTATATAAATTGAAAAAATAAAGTAATTAAACATTTTCTTCATTATCAATTAGAAAGGAAGCGATCATTATGAATGATTATGTTGCCAAAATGGATCAATTACGTAGTGGTGAATTAGATCATTTGGAAATTAAGCCGGCTGAGTTTATGAAGTTTCGACAAGCATGGACTGATTATCCATATCGGCAAGATATTGTTGGTACCGCACAGCGTAATGGCGTGATTATTTATCGTTATCATCACGTTGAATGAGTTGTCTATCACCTTAAAAAATGATAATCTTTAAGTGTAGGGCTAGTGTCAAAAAGAGCACTTGCTACTTCATCATAAGGAGTATGATTTTAATGGAAAAACGTAATTTTCACATTATCGCTGACACTGGCATTCATGCACGTCCAGCAACATTGTTAGTGCAGACGGCAAGTAAATTTACTGCTAATACTACCTTAGAATATCAAGGTAAAACGGTTAATTTGAAGTCAATCATGGGTGTTATGTCTTTAGGCGTTGGTAAGGGTGCCGATGTAACGGTTACAGCTGAAGGCGAAGACGAAGCTGATGCTTTAAATGCCATCGCAGTTACCATGAAAAAAGAAGGCTTATCTGAATAATTAAAAATAAGGTATTTGGTTAATTATTTAGCCGCACCTATCTTTTCATAATATGATGTTAATGATACTGAAAATGAAATTCGTCGTTTAGTTAGTAATTACTAATTATAAACGACGAATTATTTTTTATCATGCAATTAAATAATAAGAAATGATTTTTAAAAGATTATCGTAAATGTTACAATTTTTTTGTACTTAATTGGGAGGAATTAATCATGAAATATCAACGACAAGCGTTGCAAAAACTACGTGGTCATTGGTTAGCTTTAATTGCCTTGCTATTTGTTAGTAAATGTTTAGGTTCATTGCTAATGGAATTACTTACTGGTGGTAATTCATTGTTCATGACCGTTTTATCCGCATTATTATCGGTTTTTGTAATTGCTATTTTAACATTGAGCTTTAATTTTGGCGCCTGGCGTGTTGCTAAAAACGATTATCCGACTTTAAATTTAATTTTTGCGGGCTTTAAGCGTGATTATTATGCCGTTTTGGTTGAACTTAGTTTCATTCAAATGATTGTAATGGAATTGGTTACCTTACTAGCTACTTTAGCATATGTCCCTAAGTTAGGCATTACGAAAGTTATTCAATATAATGTCAACACTGGTAGTTTATTGATGCAGGTGTTACAACAAATTAGTAATGGCAAAATTAATCCTACATTACTTAGTTTTACCATGTTGATGAGTGTGGTAATGTTGTTACTGAGTTTATTTGTAGGTGCTTATTTTGATATCTTATTTTTTGCTAAAATTGCCCATCCGCAGTGGACATTACGCGATGTTTTTGTAAATACTAACCGTGCTTTACGTGGTAAATTCAAGCAGCTACTTTGGTTACAAATAACATTCATTCCGTGGTATTTAACTAGTATTTTAACGTTATCATTATCACTAATTTTTGTGGCACCATTTAACCAGGTAGCCCTAGCGGTATTTTATGAAGAATTATAATAAATAAAGCGACTGCTACAAACAGTCGCTTTATTTATTTTTCATTAAGGTTAATTTGGTGGTATAACGCTTCGTGATAACTTTCAATTTTGGCAGCAATATTAATGAACCGGTCAAATGCTGGTAGGTAATGTTCATCATGCCAAACTTGGTATGTTTGAGCATCATGCCAGGCACTGATGATTACATATTGAATATCATTCTTTATTTGATATTTTAAAAGCATTAGTTTATTTAAACCGGGTGTATTAACATTTTGTTCAACTAAATTTTGACAAGCAGCTAAAAACGGCTTAACTAATTTCTCATCAAGATCAAAGTACATAAAAGCAAAATAACCATCCATTTGTTTACCGGTTTGGGCAATTACTTCATATTTAAATGGATCGCTAAAAACATTAGCTTCATCAAAAGTAATTACTTGAAAATCACTTTTGTCATCATCAGGTTCTAATAAAATAAAATCATTATGAGGATGTGCTTTAATAATATCTGTTAAGAGACTTTCTTGTCCAAATGCAGCTTGCATCATTGTCATAATATGTGTGCCTCCTCTGATAAGACCTTAATCAAATTTTACGTGAATTAGTTATGATCTTCAAGTTAGGTTCTCTTTGGTAGAAAAGCCCAAATATTATTGTGATGATCCTAACTTAAACGTGAAATTGTTATGAAAGTGTATTTATTTGGTAATTATTATTTTCATTTTAAGTTAAAAACAGCTATTTTTTTAAAAGCGCCGTATCAAGATGTTATCCGTACTTACTCATCTTTATAATCAATAATGTTAATAT
>JAHLFS010000032.1 GCA_018883675.1 Candidatus Paralactobacillus gallistercoris
ATTTTTAATTGTCCAACTAACTTTAAATAAGCAAATCACGCAAAAAGGCGTGCTGACAAGCAGTACGCCTCTTTATGAAATTTAGATGACAATTATATTAATCTGTTTGTAATGCAACTAAAACATTTTCAAGATGCATGCCATGACTGCCTTTAAGCATAATAATATCAGCAGGAGTAATATCGGCTTGTAAAGCCGCAATCATGGCTGCTTGTTGCCCTAATGGGTAATAATGCAAATGCGCAGCATCATACTTATCTTTTAATGCTGTTGCTAAAACATGCACTTCATTACCATATAAGTAAACTTCGTTAATAATTTGCGGATCTAATGCGGCGGCAATGCTGCTATGCAGTTGTTGACTAGCATCACCTAATTCCAACATATCGCCAATTACCGCAATCCGCCGGCCAGTAGTCGCTACTTTACCGAAACTACGTAAAACCGCGCGTAAGGCTGTAGGATTAGAATTATAAACATCACTTAAAATGCGTTCGCCTTTGCTACCGACTAACCATTGCGTCCGGTTTTTAGTAACTTGAAAATCAGCTAATGCTGCTTGCATTTTTTCTGGTTTAATGTGGAAACGCCGTCCTACCAGCAATGCTGCTAAAGCATTATTAACATTGTAAGCACCAATCATTGGAATACTAAACGTTAAGTCCGGCCACTTATTCAATGTAAAAGTAGTATGGTCGCTCATTGCATTAATAGTTTCTGGGTAAAGATCATTATCATGATTATTACCGAAACGTTTTAAATCAACATTAAGATCCTTAACGCGTTCATTTAATAATGGTTCATCGCCATTATAAACTAATAGCCCATCTTCTTTAAGACCATGCGTAATTTCCATTTTAGCATCGGCAATTTTGGCACGCGTTCCAAAGAACTCAATATGTGCTTCACCAATCATCGTGATTACTGCCACATCCGGTTTAACCAAGTTACTTAAAAAATCTAATTGGCCGGGACGATCCATGCCCATTTCAATAACTAAAATTTCTGTATTAGTTTTCATCCCCAAAATCGTCATTGGCACGCCAATTTCATTATTAAAATTATCTTGGGTTTTATGAACATTAAATTGCGTAGCTAAAACAGCGGCAATCATATCTTTAGTAGTAGTCTTACCATTACTACCAGTAACAGCTACTACTTTAGGATTTACTTTCATTAATAAATAATATTGTGCTAGCTTTTGTAATGCTTTTAGCGGATTATCAACCACTAAAATTGGCATATCAACTGGGCAATCACCGTGATCGGCTTGCCAAAAACTAGCCACTGCACCTGCTGCTTGTGCTTGTTTAATAAATTCATGACCATCACGTGCCCCATCTAATGGCACAAATAATGCTCCTGGTTGTAATTGGCGCGTATCAAAAGCAACACTTGAAACTTCAATATCTTGCCATGCTGATACATCATTTTGAGCACCAACTACATTAGCAATTTCAGTAAGTTGCATTTCCATAAAAATAAATCTCCTTAAAACAATATTATGACTCTACTAACGAAAGTTCCCACTCATTAGCATGGAGTATAAAAGATAAAATGCCGGCTGGTAATGCTTTTTCATCATTCCAACCACTATCATTAATTACTAGATGCGACATATAATACAACGGGATTTGTAAAACACCTTGCTTAGTACGCATCTGCGTAAATTCAAAGACAATTCCTTGAATCATCAATGAACGTAACTGGTTAAAAATATCCACACTAAGCGGCGTCAAATGAGCTTGGCGTAACCGTAACCACCACGACTGACTATTTTCACGCGTACGAATATGACGCAACAACGCCGTATTAAACACATGATAAAAGCGTTCCAAATAACGATAATACGTTTTATTCATACCATTCGGCAAGTCTAAATAAACAAAACGATTACCTAGTTTATAATAAAACGGTGAATGCAAATAAGTCGAGGTATGACTTAAATATAATAATTCTGCAACCTCATATGGCGTAACTTCTTCTAAATAGCTATCTTGTTGGTAATCAATCCACTTCCGCAGACCTATTTTCCGATCATTAAAATAACATTTAATCGCATCAACATCAGATAAAATATTAAAGCCGGTATGGGGATCAATTAATTCATCATAATTAACCGGTGTTAATAATAACAAATGTTCCGGTAACGTTGTTAAACTTTGAAAAAAATCAACTGCACTAATCCCATATGATAATACAATATTCTCAACCGTTCCCAAATGTACGTAAATAATATCCCGATTCATACTTTTTCCACTTCATCAAATTAGTTGCTATTATTCTATCATAATCACATCACTAATATTATTGCAGTTACTTATCATTTTGTTCACAAAACTGGTTATTTCCACCATGAAATATTATCATAATAGACTATAATATTTTTGAAAAGGAGGAATTACTACGTCACATTCAACAGTTCCTGAATGGCAACATAACTTACACGTATTGTGGTTTGGTAATTTTACGATTGCCATGGGTTATAACTTAGTTATGCCATTCATGTCACTATATATTCGGCAATTAGGTAACTTTAATGCCGCCCAGTTAAACTTTTGGAGTGGTTTTTCATTTTCAATCACATTTTTGGTATCAGCCATTATGGCTCCAATGTGGGGCAAATTAGCCGATCGCCACGGGCGTAAGCTAATTTTAATGTGTACTTCATTCGGAATGGCAACCATGCTTGGCTTAATGGGAACAGTTCAAAATGTCTACGAACTTTTGCTGCTGCGTTTAGGTCAAGGATTTTTTGCCGGTTATGTCAGCAACACCACGGCGTTAATTGCGACTAGCGCACCACAAGAACACAGTGGTAAAGCAATTAGTACCTTGTCAACTGGTACCACATCAGGAATGCTGATTGGACCATTACTTGGTGGGATAATTGCGCAAGCAGTCGGCTATCGGCATACTTTTTTCATTACAAGTGCGACTGATTATATTGTTTTCTTATTAACCACGTTTTTGGTACACGAAGAGTACTTCCAACCGGTTACAACGTTGCATATGAATGCTAAAAAGGTCTTTAAACAACTACGTTATCCGCAAGTGATCATTGGGATGATGGTTACGACCATGATTATTCAAGCTTCTAATAATTCTATCTCACCAATTATTAGTTTATACATTCGGCAATTACTGCACGGTCATGGTAAAGTAGCCTTAATCAGCGGCATTATTGCCGCCTTACCCGGAATTGCCAACTTATGTGTTGCGTCACGTTTTGGTGCTTTAGGTGATAAAATCGGCACACAAAAAATTTTAATTGCGGGATTATTACTAGCGTTGTGCGTTTATATTCCCCAAGCGTTTGTCCATAACGTTTGGCAACTAGCTGGATTACGCCTATTAGTTGGTATTTCTGACGCTGCCTTAATTCCGCAGGTGCAAACATTATTATCAAAATATGCACCACATGAATTTTCCGGACGCATATTTAGTTACAATCAATCATTCCAGTTTATGGGAAATGTCATTGGCCCTATGATTGGTTCATTTGTATCTAATATTGGCGGTTATAGTAGTGTTTTCTTATCAACAACTTTCTTAATTGTTATCAATTTAATCTGGGTAACAATTAATACCCGGCAAATTCGCAATAATCATTAAATAAAAAAGGTTGTGGTCCAAAGACCACAACCTTTTTTATTAATCAGCTTATTTATTGTCTGATGTAAAACCGTATTTCTTGTTGAAGCGTTCAACACGACCATCAGCCTTAGCAAATTTTTGCTTACCTGTGTAGAATGGGTGTGAATCTGATGTAACTTCAACACGGATTAATGGGTAAGTATTACCGTCTTCCCATTTAACAGTTTCATTAGAGGTTGCTGTTGAACCTGAAATGAATTTGTAACCTGTTGATGAATCCATGAAAACTACGGGATGGTAATCTGGATGAATACCTTTCTTCATAATCTAAGCGCTCCTTTGCCCTGATTCTGCTCAAAATGCCTTGCGAATCAGAGATTAATATTGTGTATTAACGTGTTAAATGCTAGCATATTCAGCCTAAAATTACAAGTTACGATTAATCATTAGTAGGTTTGCGACGCATTACATGCCGCTTGGGCATTGCACTAGCCGCTTCAATCGTTTGCATCTGTGCTAAAAATGCGGCATTATCCGGCGTATTCTTTAGGAATTTTAAGATCTGTTCAGTATTAGTAATTGTATCTTTGCCCATATTACGCCGTAATTTATAAATTGTTTCTAATGTCTTTTTATCTTGTAACAATTCTTCTTTACGCGTACCCGATTTTACTAAATCAATGGCTGGAAAAATCCGGTGCTCGGCCAAATCACGCGAAAGCATCATTTCTAAGTTACCGGTGCCTTTAAATTCTTCGTAAATAACATCATCCATTCGGCTCCCCGTATCAATTAAGGCGGTAGCTAAAATGGTTAAGCTGCCCCCTTCTTCAATATTACGCGCCGCGCCAAAAAATTTTTTTGGACGATAAAAAGCAGCTGGATCAATCCCACCAGATAAAGTGCGTCCAGATGGTGGTGTTGTTAAATTATAAGCCCGGGTCATACGGGTTAATGAATCAACCAAAATCACAACATCCCGTTTATCTTCAACTAAGCGTTCGGCCCGTTCCAAAACTAGTTCAGAAACCCGCACGTGATTTTGTACTTGTTGGTCAAATGTTGATGAAACCACATCACCTTTCACCGAACGTTCAATATCGGTTACTTCTTCAGGACGTTCATCAATTAATAACACAATTAAATAAACATCAGGATAATTAGTCGTAATGCCATTAGCGATTGCTTTTAATAAACTCGTTTTCCCGGCTTTAGGTGGCGCCACAATTAGCCCCCGCTGGCCAAAACCAACTGGTGTAAACAAATCAATGACACGTGTTGATAACGCAGCTTGGGTAGTAGCAAGCTTCATTTGTTTATTAGGGTAAATAGCTGTTAAGGCTGGAAAATGTGGCCGTTGGGTAGCTTCTTCGGGATCCTTACCATTAACCGTATCAACGTGCATTAAACCATAAAAATGTTCTTTGGGCTTCGGCGCACGGGCTTCACCGGTAACAAAATCACCATTTCGTAAACCAAAACGCCGAATTTGCGAAGCAGAAATATAAACATCTTCTTGAGAAGGACCATAATTAATTGGTCGTAAAAAACCATAGCCTTCATCCGCAATAATATCCAAAACGCCTTCCATTGTAGTAAAACCTTGTTCTTTCGCTTGCGCACGTAAAACCGCTAGTGAAAGTTCTTTTTTATTCATTTTGCTATAATAAGGTATTTTGTATTCACGGGCGTATTGATAAATTTGCTTAAGCGTTTGGTTTTGCAACTCGCCCATTGTTAAATAATCGCTCATAATAATTTGCCTTAATCCGTTACAATTTCAACATCAGCGCCAAGTCCTTGTAGTTTTTGGACTACATGACTATAACCACGCAAGATATTTTCTACTTTAGTAATTGTTGTGTCGCCTTCTGCCATTAAGCCGGCGGTCATGACGCATGCGCCGCCACGAATTTCATCAGCCGTAACAATCGCCCCGTGCAAATGTTCCGCATGTTGAATAACAATCGTATTATTTTCAACCCGAATATCAGCACCCATCCGTACTAATTGCGGGACATGACTGACACGCTTAGGATAAATATTATCAATAACGACACTTTGTCCATGTGCTTTTAACAATAATGGTGTCATCGGTTGCTGTAAATCAGTCGCAAAACCTGGATAAGGATTAGTTTCAACCGTAATTGCTCGTAAGTCACCAGAAGGATACACAAAAATACTATCTTCCGTCATATCCATTTTGACGCCCATTGCTTCTAACTTAGCCAAAAAAGCGTCTAAGTGTTCTAAAATAACGTTCTTAACATTAATACCATCACCGACAGCAGCAGCCATGGATAAGTATGTGCCAGTTTCAATGCGATCAGGAATAATGGTATGGGCATTATTCGAACGCAGATGTGCCACGCCTTCAATTCGGATCACATTGGTACCAGCGCCGCGAATATGCGCACCCATATTATTAAGAAAAGTTGCCAAATCAATGATTTCTGGCTCCCGTGCCACGTTTTCAATAATTGTTTGGCCCTTAGCTTTAACAGCCGCTAATAATAAGTTCATGGTAGCACCGACTGATGCCATATCTAAAACAATATGCGCACCGTGTAACCCAGCTGTTGGTGCTTGTAGTACCATTACACCATTATTGTCAGTTACTTTAGCACCTAAAGCTTCAAAACCTTTAATATGCTGATCAATTGGTCGCGCTCCAATATCATCGCCACCAGGTAAACCAACTTCAGCTTTCCCAAAGCGACTTAATAATGCACCCATAAAGTAATAAGATGCACGTAATGTTTTAACTTTTTCATTAGAAAGTGGTTTAGAAATGATACCGGTCGGATCGATTTGTAACCGATCACCATTAAAATCTGAGGGTACATTCATATCTGCTAAAATAGCACGAAGGTTTTTAACATCTTGAATGTGAGGTACGCTATCTAACGTTACTGGAGTCTCAGATAAGATACTAGCTGGAATAATCGCAACGGTACTATTCTTAGCACCGCTAATTACAACTTCACCAGATAGTTTCTTGCCTCCATGAATGATCATTTTGCTCATTTAATAGAATCCTCGCTAATCAAAATCACTTTGAAGGACTACGATAACTAAATTATCGTACTTCGCAATATTTTTAAATATAATTACAGTACAACATATTAAATCATAAAAAAATTTATATTAAAATACAAGTTATTTTGACATGCTTTACATGACATTTACCATGCTAAGATCACTTAGTTAATATAAAAAAAGATCAGCAGAGCTGATCTTTTTTTATTATTTAATATTTAATTAATGACGCCGTTGTTTACGTTTATTAAGTCCTAAACTTGCCAAAATGCCAGCACCTAACACGGCTAGAACACCCCAACCACGATGGTTGATAGTGTTACCAGTTGCTGGTAACTTCATTTTCGTAATCGTCGGTAAAGTTACTTGGGTCATAACTGGCTGGGTACCATTGTTATCTGTTGTTGTCTTTAAGTTAATTGTGGTGTTACTACCATTATTTAATGAACCATATTCAGTAGAGTTAGCACCATTTATCGTACTATTCGTATTACCAGTATTGGCAACTGGTTGGTTAGCTTCAGCGGCTTGTAAGGCAGCCAAAGCTTGTTGATAGGCTTGTTCAGCTTGCGCATCAGCTAGTTGTTGTTGGGCTTGTTGTAATTGCCGTTGCGCATTGCTTAATGCTGCTTGAGCATTTTGTAATTGCTGTTGCGCTTGATTTAACGCATTATCAGCTTGTTGTTTGGTTTGTTGTGCATTACTTAATGCTTGGTTAGCGGCATTTAATTTATTTTGGGCGGCCGTTGCTGCTTGTTGGGCTTGTGTTAAGGCCGCTTGGGCTTGCTTAGCATCGTTTTGGGCTGTTGTTAAAGCTTGACGTGCGGCGGCAGCTTGTTGATTAGCATTTGTTAACTGCTGTTGGGCTGCATTCATGGCCTTAATGGCATTGTCATAGCGCTTTTTAGCATCAAGATAATTATCATAAGTTTGTTGCGCCTGTTCAGCTTTTTTCTTTAAAGCAGGATATTGCCGGGCAGCCGTTGTATATACGCTTTCGGCTTGTGTATGTTGCTTGTTTAAGGAATTATATTTTGCCGTCGCTTGCGCTTCAGCTTGATCAGCAGCACTTAAAGCAGCAGAAGCAGCGGCAATTTGTTGTGAATTACCACCACTTAAAGCATTAGCGTAAGCTTCCGAAGCAGCGAAATATTTATCAGCAGCGGATTGGCAGGCTTGATTAGCACTATTAACCGCACCTTCCAAACTATTCATTGCCGAATAAGCGGAATTAACTGCTTGGGAAGCAGTATTAGCGGCTTGTTGCGCGAATGAAGCAGCTTGGCTAAGCGT
Source organism: Candidatus Paralactobacillus gallistercoris (assembly GCA_018883675.1). Taxonomy (GTDB): domain Bacteria; phylum Bacillota; class Bacilli; order Lactobacillales; family Lactobacillaceae; genus Paralactobacillus_A; species Paralactobacillus_A gallistercoris. The sequence goes on from JAHLFS010000032.1 coordinate 7,930, forward strand.
ACTTTCATTACCTAATGAATTCATTTGGGCACTTGCTTGACTAGCAGCAGCACTGTTCGCACTAATTGCGCTTTGGGCACTGGTTGCAGCACTAGTAGCGCTATTAATAGTATTTTGGACGCTGCTAGCTGTTGAATTAGCTTGACTTAATTGTTGTGATGCTTGACTAACAGCATTTTGCGCTGAATTAGCATCTTGTTGCGCACTTGCTTGAGCTTGGGAAGCATTTTGATATGCAGAATTAGCACTATTAGCTACTTGTTGCGCAGAACTTACCGCTTGTGATGCTTGCGAAACACTTTGTGTTGCTGAATTAATTGCTTGCGATGCTTGTGAAATTTGTTGATTAGCATTGCTAATATTTTGTGAGGCATTTTGCACTGCGCTTTGGGTTGCACTTAAATGTGCTTGTGCACTAGTTACGTTTTGGGAAGCCTGTGATGCGGCTTGTGAAGTTTGGCTTACTTGACTTTCAGCATTAGCTAAAGTCGTTTTACTATGATTGGTTGTAGGCGCAGTTGTTGCGGCATGAACGTTGTTTTGATCGATCATGGTACTACCAATTAACGCGCCACCTAAAGCAACGGTACCGAGCAAAACCTTTTGACCCTTCTTCATTAATTATCTTCCTTCCTTTTTTACGTTTATTCTTATGCTTATTATAAGGTATATACCACGAATTGATGTTAATTTTCACTCATTTATCAACAAAAGAACCGACGTTATTCAATCTAAGACGCTATTGGCACGTTAATATTAAAAAAAAGCAGGAACTAATTAGTTCCTGCTTCATAAGTTAGCCATGTTATTTTCAAATTTTAATTATTTCCGTCCCTTTGCTTGGGCTTCTTTGAAAGCAGCGGTTACGAAAGCTTTGTATAAACCTTCAGGACGTTGTGGCCGTGATAAGAATTCTGGATGGTATTGCGTACCAACGAAGAATTTCTTATCAGGAAGTTCCAATACTTCAACTAAACGATCGTCAGGAGAAGTACCTGAGAAGACCATGCCCTTTGATTCAAATAATTCACGATACTTATTATTGAATTCGAAACGATGCCGATGCCGTTCGCTAATTTCGGGCTTGTTATCATAAGCGCGTGCAGCTACCGTGCCTGGTTTTAACTTGCATGGGTAAGCACCTAACCGTAATGTACCGCCCATTTCTTCAACATCGTTTTGGGAAGCCATTAAGTCAATTACTGGATATGGTGTACCTGGATCAACTTCAGTGGTGTTAGCACCTTGTAAGCCAGCAACATCACGACCAAATTCGATTGCAGCCATTTGTAAACCATAGCAAACACCGAAGTAAGGAATATCATTTTCACGGGCATAACGAATGGCACTTAACATACCTTCGATCCCACGACCGCCAAAACCACCAGGAACGATAATGCCGTCAACATCACCAATCATTTCGGCAACATTTTCGTCAGTGATATCTTCAGATTGAATTGGTTTAACTTCAACATCAGCATCTAAAGCATAGCCAGCATGTTCTAATGCTTCATAAACAGAAAGATAAGCATCTTTTAATTCAACGTATTTACCAATTAAAGCAATTTTAACTGTATGTTTTAAGTTAGCAATCCGTTCATTTAAAGCTGCCCATTTGCTCATATCAGCTGCTGGGGTGTCTAAATGTAAGTAATCACAAACAATTTGGTCCATACCTTGATCTTGTAACATCAATGGTACGCTGTAAATCGTTGGCACATCACGTGATTCAATTACTGCTTTAGGATCAACATCACAGAATAAAGCAATCTTGGAACGCATTTCGTCAGTAATTGGCTTTTCAGTCCGTAATACCAAAATGTTTGGTTGAATACCAACGCTACGTAATTCTTTAACAGAATGTTGGGTTGGCTTAGTCTTCATTTCTTGAGCAGCCCGTAAGTATGGTACTAATGTCGTGTGAATATAAACTACATTTTCTTCGCCAACTTCAATCTTCATTTGCCGAATGGCTTCTAAGAATGGCAATGATTCAATATCACCAACAGTACCACCAATTTCAGTAATAATTACATCAGAATCAGTAGTTTTAGCAGCCCGCATGATTTTTTCTTTAATCATGTTAGTAATATGTGGAATTACTTGTACTGTTGCCCCAAGGTATTCACCTTTCCGTTCCCGGTGCAATACTTCTGAATAAATTTTCCCTGTTGTCACATTAGAATACTTATTTAAATTATTATCGATAAAACGTTCATAGTGACCTAAGTCTAAGTCAGTTTCAGCACCGTCGTCAGTAACGAATACTTCACCATGTTGATATGGATTCATAGTACCTGGGTCTACGTTAATATATGGGTCAAATTTTTGAATGGTAACTTTTAAGCCACGATTCTTTAATAAACGTCCTAATGACGCCGAGATAATACCTTTACCTAAAGATGAAACTACGCCGCCAGTAACAAATACATACTTGGTCATATTATTAATAAGCTCCTTCTTTTAATGTGTTTTTAGGGAAATAAAAATAAAAAGTTCCCTATTCAGTGAATAGGGAACAACCGCTCTGCTTTACTAATAGTAAAGCGCCCAAACGTTATAATACTCACATTATTTAGATGTGTCAACACCAATTTAAAATGAAAACCATTACAATTAAAATTATTGATTATCGGCGTCTTCATCATCATCGTCATCGTGTAATGATAATTGCCCTTCAATACCATCAGGTAAAGCATCAGTATGATCATCGGTTTCATCATAATCATCATAATCGTCTTCACTAACAGTATCGTCATCATCATAATCATCATCGATAACGTCATCATCTTCATCATCGTCTACTGATAAGAACGCATTAACCTTTTGATGAGCCTTTGGTGCATCACCTTCATCTTCAGGGTGGTTAACTTCTTCGTCAATTGAATCGTATGGATACCATTCACGCAAGCCCCAAACATTATCACCTAAAGAGATAAAGCCGCCATCAGTGTTTAAATCTGTATAGAACTGTGGCAACCGGCGACGGATTTCTTCATCACTTTTACCAAGATAACTTTGGATTTCGTTAACAATATCAACAAATGCTAAAGGTTCATTTTTCTTTTCTAAAATAGCACGGGCTACTTCGATCATTGATAATTCATTCTTATTTTGACCTTGAAAAACATCAAGTTCCAAACCTAGTCACAATCCTTTCCAATGTCGATCCATGTACATAATTAGCGCAATCATTACCAGGGTAACCATTGCATAAAACTGTAAAAATAATACTATATTTATACACTAAAAAGCAAGCGTAACCGATAATTCCCAATATGCTGCTTTTCATCAAATAATTGGTACATTAAGTTAATTTCACCAGCAAGTGGCTGTTGTTTAACTTGAATTACCAAATGATTAGTAACTACTTTAAGCGGAATTTTGCCATATGGCGTCCGGTAATTAGCTAAAGTTGGCGTATTACTATTAAAGTATAGTTTAAATTGTGTATCTGTTTTACTATTGCCACGTGATAATTGTAACGTTCCATCACTAGCAATTTTAATCATTACTGGTAGACCCTGGCCTTCACTAGTTTCAACATAACGTAAGTATAATGAATTACCCACCTGAGTAATTTGTCCCGTTTCATCAAATGCGTGTTCTTCGCGTTGCTGCATTTGTTCAATGACGGTATGCAAGTGTAATTTAATTGGTGTAGTTTGCGGAGCTGTCAACTTGGGAACCTTCTTTCTTAAGGAATACGATCATCGCACATTAATATTATTTTCGCTATAATTATCATAGTAAAATTAGTGCAAAAGCAAAAGGAGTTAGTTCGATGACCAAGTGGCTATTACCACGTGAAAAAGTTTTACGTGATCCTGTTCATAATTACATTCATATTCGTAATCAAATCATTCTTGAACTAATTGATACCCCCGAATTTCAACGATTACGCCGAATTAAACAACTAGGAACCGCGTCATTTACCTTTCCTGGTGCTGAACACACCCGGTTCACGCATTCATTAGGCGTATATGAAATTACCCGGCAAATTTGTGATAACTTTGTTACAAACTATCCTTCACGTAATCACGGTCAAGATGGTTTATGGGATGATAATGAACGTTTAGTTGCCTTATGTGCCGCTTTACTACACGATGTTGGTCATGGTGCTTATTCACATACTTTTGAACATATTTTTCACACTAATCACGAAGCTATTACCCAACAAATAATTACTGACCCACATACTAATATTAACCGTATTTTACGACAAGTTGCGTCCGATTTTCCGCAAAAAGTAGCTAGTGTCATTAATCATACTTATCCTAATAAACAAGTGATCCAAATTATTTCCAGTCAAATTGACGCCGACCGGATGGATTACTTATTACGAGATGCTTATAATACCGGTACTAACTATGGCTTGTTTGACTTAACACGGATTTTGCGCGTAATGCGACCGTATGCAAATGGTATTGCTTTTAACGCCAACGGCATGCATGCAGTTGAAGATTACATTATTAGTCGTTTTCAAATGTATCAACAAGTTTATTTTCATCCGGTTTCGCGGGGAATGGAAGCCATTCTCACGCACTTATTGCAACGTGCGCAATATTTATATCATCATTGTGGTTTCCAACAACAACCAACTTTACTAATTCCTTTCTTTGAAGGTAATTTTACGCTAACGGATTATCTTAAACTTGATGACAATGTTTTAAATAGTTATTTTGTCATTTGGCAAAATCATCCTGACAAGATTTTGCGCGATTTAGCCCAACGCTTTTTAAACCGCCAACCGTTAAAATCAGTCCGTTTTACACAATATACGCAAAAGTTAATTCCCCATTTGCAAGCATTAATTTGCCAGGCAGGTTGGGATGCGGATTATTACACCGCAATTAATACTAGTTATGATTTGCCATACGATACTTATAATCCCAACAACACTAAAGCCCAAATTGAAATTATGCTACCGGATGAAACACTGGAAGAATTATCAGCGGTTAGTGAATTAGTTGCTGCAATTAGCAATAAAAAAATTGGCGACCAACGTTTCTTTTTCCCGAAAGCCATGTTAGGACGCCACTTAACTCCTGATGATCCGCATTATGCGCTTACGCAAACTTTTCGCAAATACTTACTCAATGATGCTTTAATTGATCCCAAAATTATTTAAAAAAGGTGAGTGGTACTAACCACTCACCTTTATTTATGACGACGTTCTTTAAGATAATGAATAGCGATTGTACCAATAATTACCCCAAGAATGATGGTTAGGAATAAACTATCTGGTACTTCAATGCCGATTTCAGGAATTGAAATAAACAGCTTAACTGCAATAATTAAAATTAATACATAAGCCATTGTTTCCAATTCTGGAATCTTTTTCATTAAATCAACAATTAATTCGGCAATGCCCCGCATTGCTAAAATACCAATCATGCCACCAATTAAAATAATCACCGGATTATTAGACATGGCTAATGAGGCTAAAACGGAATCAACCGAAAAAACAACGTCCATTAATTCAATGCTAATAATGGTGTGCCAAAATTGGGCCCGGACGCTTTTAGCATGATATTGTGAAGTTAATTGTTGCTGTTGATGATCCTCATGCTTGTGTATTTTATATAAATGGCGACTGCCCAAGTATAATAAATAAGCTGCCCCTAGCACTTTGATAAACCATGCATGAATTAAATAAGTGCCAACGCCGATAATCAAAAAACGAAAGACATACGCGCCCCATAAACCATAAACCAACGATTTGCGTTGTAATGATTCGGTAGGCAGCGACTTCGTTTGAGCGGCTAATACAACCGCATTATCTACTGATAATAAGCACTCCATGATTACTAACGACAAAATAATCATCCATGAAGTGGGATTAAATAAAGCATCCTTCCAGTCCGCTAATTCAAAGAAGGGTGCATAAATGTGTTCAATAAATGCCCACAAATAACATTCAACTCCTTTGTTCCAAAGTTTAACATACTTCTTAAACGTAACAAACTAATTTTGTGAAAGATCATTGCAAATTTAGTGAAATTTGTAATGAATAATGGTTCTAATCATCAATAACTTTTATTGTATAGTACAATAATAAATAAATAATAAACATTGGAGGCACAAGCTATGCATAAAATTATGCAAGAGTTTCGTGATTTTATTAGTCGCGGCGATGTTGTTGATATGGCTGTCGGTGTTATTGTTGGGGGTGCCTTCTCATCAATCGTTAAATCCTTAACCACCAACTTAATTAACCCCTTGCTTGGTCTTTTCGTCGGTAAAATTGATTTTTCGGCATTAGTACTAACTGTTGGTAATGCCCATTTCCAATTTGGGGCATTCATTAATGCCATCATTAACTTTTTAATTATTGCATTCATCGTTTTCTTATTGGTTAAAGGGATTAACAAAGTGGAAAAAATGGCTGGCGCTAAAGCCAAAGCTGCTAAAGTTGATCCTGAGATTGCTTATTTAAAAGACATTCGTGATTTGCTTATTGACCAGCGGGCGGCTGCGGAAGGCAAGAGCACTGATGAAGTACTTGCCGAATTAGCACAGCAAGCTAAACAAGCTGCTCAAAAAGACAAATAACATTTAATAATTTTAAGTAAGTAACACGTTTCCATTACGAAACGTGTTTTTTATTTTTAATAACGAGGTAAATTTATGTATGCAGAAAAGATCACCCGGCGAACGCAATTAGCTATTCTTTCTTCGGGCTTATTAGCCTTTATTGGCATTTTAGTAGAGACATCACTTAATGTTGCCTTTCCAACTTTAATTAAGGTATTACACGTTTCCTTAGCAACCGTCCAGTGGCTAACTTCTGGTTATTTACTAATGACAACATTAGTAATGAGTACTACGGCCTTTTTATTACAAAAGTTCCAAGCACGCCATTTATTTACGGTAGCCATTAGCTGCTTTTTTATGGGCACATTATTAGGATTATTTACGCCTAATTTTGGCATTCTCCTATGCGGGCGTTTATTACAGGCAATTTCTACCGGCATTGCGACCCCATTAATGTTCCATATTATTTTAGAAACCATTCCGCAAGATAAACTAGGCATTTATAACGGTATTGCCAGCATGATTATTTCATTCGCACCAGCATTAGGACCGACTTATGGTGGGGTTATGACTTCATTTTTATCATGGCGTATGATTTTTGGCTTTATCATACCAATTTTAATCTTATTATTTGTTTTAGGCTTTTACAGTATTCGCATTAAAACAATTTATCGCCATCGTCAATTTGACTGGTTAGGCTTAGTGCTATTAGCTGGTATTTTTGTCGGTTTTGTAGAAGCATTTAATCAAGCCGGTCAACATGGCTTCGGTAGTAAAGCATTCATTACTTTATTAGGATTAGCAAGTGCCATGACCTTATTAATGATTATGCATATTCGCTATGGTAAACGCCAATTACTTAATTTTGCCATTTTAAAAAAGCCGATCGTTAGTTTACGAGCATTAAACTTTGTTATTTTGCAATTTATTAATATTGGTGTTGCTTTTGTCATTCCGGTATTTTCACAAAATTATTTACATGTTAATGCCATGACTGCTGGTTTAATTGTTTTACCCGGTTCCATTCTTGGGGCAATCGTAGCACCAATTGCCGGGCGTTATTATGACCAACATGGACCGAAGCTACCATTTTTAGTTGCTAATATTGCCATGATGATCGGGACGGGACTGATGTTTTTACTAACGCCGCAATTAACAATTATGGCAACAGCGTTAATCTACATGTGCTTACGACTAGGCTTTAATAGTGGCTTTGGTAATACTATTTCCGACGCTAGTAAACAAGTTAGTTTAGCTGATAAAGGTGATGTCAATTCATTATTTAATACTTTGCAACAATATGCTGGCTCATTAGGGACAGTTGTTTTATCAGCACTAATTGCAGTTAGTGAAATGCATCATAGTAATTATCATGGTTATGCCACCATGTTAGGTAGCCACTGGGCGTTCTTATTACTAGTAGTGCTAACTGTTATTGGTTTACTAACTACGATAATTATTAACCGGCTTCAAAAACAAAATTAATAATTTACGCTGTGAAGATTTTCACAGCGTTTTTTAATGCTAAAATGAAAAGTGATTTTAAATTTAAAGGAATGTTTTAAATGCATAAACAACCAAAAGGTAGCTTCTGGGGCTTAGTACCGTTAATTATTTTTTTAATCTTATATGTAATTACGGGCATTACGACCAATAACTTCAACAGTATGCCACTAATGATTGGCATTATGATTGCTTCGGCAATTGCGTTATTAATGCCTAAAGTTGGCGCTAAGAAACAATTATCGTTCAGTGAAAAAGTTACTAAGTACTGCATAGGCGGTGGCGATAATGGTTTAATTTTAATGGTTATTATTTTCTTAATGGCAGGCGGTTTTTATGGCGTTTCCAAAAGTATGCATGCCGTCGATGCCGTTACTAATTTAGGGCTTAGTATTTTGCCTTTAAAATTAATTTTGCCGGGTTTATTTATGATTGGCTGTATTATTAGTTTTGCCATGGGAACTTCGATGGGAACAGTAGCAGCGTTGATGCCAATTGCTGTTTCATTAGCATTAAAAACCCATGGGAATATGGCGTTATTTTGCGGAACAATTGTCGGTAGTGCCATGTTTGGTGATAATTTATCAATGATTTCCGCTTCCGTAATTGCGGCAGATCGTACCCAAAATGTTAAAGCCGCGGCTAAATTCAAAACTAACTTCTTAATGATTTTGCCGGCATTAATCATTAACTTGATTTTGTTGGCAATGCAACCTTTAGGTAAAGGCGCACATTTAAGTGGCAATTATCACTATGATTTGGTTAACCTCTTGCCGTATGTTGTCGTCATCGTATTATCTTTCACTGGCATGAATGTTTTACCAGTGCTTACCATTGGCATGCTAACCGGGATTATCATCGGCGTTTGGCATGGTAATTTTAGTATTATCAAAGCAATGACCATTGTTCATAATGGCATGATGAATATGGAAGATATGGCATTAATTGCCATTTTAGTTGGTGGTTTAGTCGCATTAATGGATTATCTTGGTGGCATTGCATGGATTTTAAATCTTTTAACTAAACGTGTTAAAAGCGCCCGGGGCGGCGAATTTGCGATTGCTGGTTTAGTTAGTCTTTTAGACATTATTACTACTAATAACACTATTTCTATCATTACAGCTGGTCCGTTAGCAAAGGATATTTCCGCCCAATTCCATATTCCAGCAGTCCGTACCGCTAGTAATTTAGCGACTTTTTCATGCATCTTTAACGGTTTAATTCCGTATGGTGGACAGTTACTAGTAGCTGGTGGCTTGGCGAATATCTCACCGGTAAAAATTGTCCCGTATAGTTGGTACTGCCTATTAATGTTATTATCAAGTGTTATTTTTATTTTAATTGGTTTCCATCAACAAAAAGCCGAAGCTTAAGCTTCGGCTTTTTGTTTAATAATAATTAATCCGTAAAGTAATAATGCACTAATACTAATTAGTATCCCTAAGCGTAACCCCGGTACTTGGTAATAAACTTTAATCTGGTTTTTACCAGTCGTGATGGGCACTGCTGTTAAACCACTCAAGATTTTTTTAGGCGTAACACTTTTACCATTAATTTGGGCATGCCAACCTGGTTCATATGGTAGTGATAATAATAACCAGTGATGCGTACTATGATTAATCATTGTTGCCGTAAACACTGGTTCGCCATGTTGCCATGTTAAGCGTGGTTGATAGGTGCCAGCTTGTTGAATTCGTTGACGACATTGCTGCCACTGCTCTTGATCTAAACTAGCAATATCAAGCCCACGAACCGTGGCTTTTTGAAGAGTAATGGTAACGGTAAAGTTTTGGCCAACCTGATGAGTTCCTAAATTACACAAAAAACGAAAACCATCCGCATTAATCGCCGGTTGTTGGGAATGACCATTAACTAATAAATCATCATAAGTAGTTGCATTATGCGTTGCGTTCAAATAAACCGGTCCCGTCGTTAATGGTTGTAAAACCAAGTGATGTCGGTAACCATTACGTAACGGTGTTACTTGATCATTAATTATTTTAACTGGCGTAAACAGATTACTTCCTTGCCAATTTTGCAATAAACGTTGCTGATTAGTCAGCATATTAGTCGTATGTAATGTTAAATTAGCAACATTAGCCGGAATAACTACACCTAACCCACAAGCATTATGATTAATATGACTGGTTAAGTGATGGGACGACAACGTTAATTGTTGCTGAACATCCAGAACTAATTCACTAATTGGATCAAGCCCTTCGCCACAAATGCGCCGCTGGTTACGACTAAATAAACCTAAATTATGTTCGGCAATCCGACTATTTTCATTTAAGGTTGAATTGTAGCCGAATAGCCCATCATAAGCGAATAATAAGCCTTCGTTATAGTTATTATATGTTTCGCGATAAGCCGACCGTAATAAAGTGTTATTGCTATTAAGACGGCTAAAATATGGCGTCTTGTGCCGCTTATTTAATTGTGTTGCTTGTTGTTGGTAAGCATGCGCATAAACACTTTGATTTCCTAAAGGTGTAAAACGCATCACCAATAACCAATTAACCAACATTTCACTAGTAACAATCAGAAACAACCACTGTTGCCGTTTTATAAATAATAATAACGTTGTCAAAACGATGTAACTAATACTTGTCATTAGTGAAAATGATGGCACAACATTGGTATTATAGTCGCTTAGCCAACTAATGGCATGCAAAGGCAGCCGACTACTGTAATAACCGAGTAACATTAATATTATTAATGCGGCTGGTAACAAATAACGCCACCGCAAAGCCACATGCGCAACGCCGGCTTGCCAACTTTCCCAGCCCCAGACAATTAACATAAAAATGATGACAAAGACATTGCGAAAAGGAAAACCGGCTGGTTGCTGCCCTAAGTGCCAAATGGTATTAAATACTTGTAAATTAGTTGTCAATAACAGTACGAACAAAAACACGAAAACATGACGCTTATGCCAGCGGGTAATTTGCGGATTAACCCATAAAAAGATTACCAGCAAAATCACCAAGCTCGTACAAAAAAGCGCAGGAGCGTGCGTTAAATGAGATTGATAATTCGTAGCGCCTACGCCTAACTGATTAAAAACATCTAACCCATATTCCGGTAATAATGACAAAGGCGTTTTGGTTGTTTTAGCGGTTTGTAACATGCCTAAAGCCGTTGGTAATAAGACAATGGCACTAGCAGCAGCAGCTAAAATGCCAGTTTCCATTACTTTTAACACGGCCTTACCAAAATGCCGCCATAAAGTTAATAAACGCCAACGTGCTTGTCCGTGTTCGCATAACTGATAAAACGTGTACATACCGACAAATAAGCATGTCATATAACCTAAGTAAAAGTTAGTAATAATACTAATTAATAGCCAGATAAATAACCGTGAAATTCGTCCGCGATTAAATACTTCATCAACCCCATCAATAATCAACGGTAACCAAATTAACGCATCTAACCACATGATATTAAAGTAACTGGTCGTTACAAAGCCACAACAACTATAAGCAACGGCAAATAATAGCACCATTTTATTAGTTGTTTGAAAATGACGGCATAGAAAATAAGTCATGGTTAGCGCAATCGTAGCTACTTTTAAAATTAAAATCCAAGTAATAATGGTAGGGACCGCACTTGCTTGACCAAATAATAGCAAAACATTAAATGGACTTAATAAATAATATGCAATCGTCGGCACAAAATTAGTGCCTAAGCCCTGGGCAAAAGTATACAAAGTAACATGGTGCGTTAAAAGCATCCGACGCCAAGCACTTAAAAAGCTATTATACTGTGCACCCATATCACTGATTAATAAATTATTATTGCCAAAAGGCGTAATGTGCATTATTGCTAAAACAGTAATAATAATGCCCGCTGCTAATAACCAGGCAGCGAACATTAATAAGTAACGTGATTTATCTTTTTTCATTATGAACGTGCCCGATAGTGATTAATACTGTTTTGATGATTAGCTTGCCACTTGAAGTAAAGCCATTTAGCTAATTCCCAGCAACCAGCTGCCAACAAAATTGCACCTAAAGTATCACTTAAATAATGAGCCCGTAAATAAATACGTGATAACAATACTAACAACGTCCAAAGCGTGGCCAAACAAATGGCTACGACTTGAATGCTATTATTATGTAATTTCTTAATTACTAAAGCAATAATCATAATCATCAATAACGTCGTGCCAAAAACGTGACCACTTGGAAAACTATAACCATGGGCAGGTGCTAAGCGCATTGTAGGTCGTGGGCGTTTAATAATATGTTTAATAATTACGGCAACGCCATTACTAATAATTAAAGTAATACCCATAAAAATACCATGTTGAAAATCATGGCGCGCAATTAAAACCAAGGCAATAATAATACCAATCGCAAAATCACACATCGGACTACCAATAGTGGTTACCATTTTAAAAAAGGTAGTTTTCCCGGGGCTAACTAAGGTGTCAAAGAAACTAGTTACCATATCATCACAATGATATAACCAACTAGCATGTACTTTAACGAGTACAGCTAATATCGCAAAAAGCGCTAAGTATAATGTCGCCATTTTGCCTTCACGATTTGTCTTCACAAGCATTTTTCTTAACCTCACATTAATAATAAAACGCCCTCATCATTAAATTAATGACGAGGACGATCAGCAATTTATTTAATTAGTCTTGTTGTTTAAAGTAATTTTCAAATAATGGACTAACTGATTTATTTTCATGAATTCGTTTAATTGCATCCCCGATTAATGGTCCAACGGAAACTTGCACCATTTTATCAATCTGCTTATCAGCTGGTAATTGAATTGAATCCGTTACTACTAACTTCTTAATTGCGGAATCAGCAATTCGTTGTAAAGCTGGACCAGAAAGAATTGGATGGGTACAACTTGCATAAACTTCAATGGCACCAGCTGCTTTTAAAGCATTAGCAGCATTAGTAATTGTTCCGGCAGTATCGATCATATCATCAATTAAGATGCACCGTTTGCCTTCAACATGACCAACAATATTCATTACTTCAGAAACATTAGGCCGTGGCCGCCGCTTATCAATAATCGCAATTGGTGCTTTTAAATATTGCGCTAATTTCCGCGCCCGGGTAACGCCACCATGGTCAGGCGAAACAACTACAGCATCTTCATCCAAATGATTATTTAAGAAATATTCGGCTAATAATGGGGCTGCCATTAAGTGATCCACCGGAATATCGAAAAAGCCTTGAATTTGTGCAGCATGTAAATCTAAGGCAATGACCCGATCAGCGCCCGCACGTTGTAACATATTAGCAACCAACTTTGCCGTGATTGGTTCACGTGAACGGGCTTTGCGATCTTGCCGTGCATAACCATAATAAGGAATAACAGCATTAATCGTATTAACTGAAGCACGCCGCAATGCATCAATCATGATTAATAGTTCCATTAAATTATCATTTACTGGTTGCGAAGTTGATTGGACAACATAAACATCCGCGCCCCGCACGCTTTCTTCAATATTAATTTGAATTTCACCATCGCTGAAACGATTAACCGTTGATTTACTTAATTCAACGCCTACTTCATCAGCAATTTTTTGTGCTAATGGTTGATTAGCATTAAGCGCAAAAATTTTTAATTTAGGATCACTATAATGATTAGACATGGCTTCCTCCATTATTTTTACTTTATACATTTACTAAAAAAGAATAATGCAAAAATAAGCCTAATTGCAAGTTTTATTCTAAAAAAGCATATTATTCATTCCAAGCAGGATCATCGGCTACTGGTAATTTTTTCCAGTAATCTAACTTATTAGTTTGCCGAGCCCGCCCAATTGCCATGGCATGATATGGTACGTCTTCAGTAACCGTCGTATCAGCCGCCACAAAACTATGGTCAGCAATTTTGACTGGCGCGATAATATTAGCATCACTGCCAATAAAGCTATGGTCACCCACATCAGCATGATTCTTCTTAACACCGTCATAATTAATAAAGATCGTACCGCAACCCACATTAACATCAGTACCTAACGTTGCGTCACCGACATATGACAAATGGCCCACTTTCGTCCGTGCACCAATTTGCGCATTCTTAATTTCACAGAAGTTACCGATATGCACATCTTCACCAATATCAGCCTTAGGACGCAAATGACTATTAGGACCAATATTAGAATGTTTCCGCATAATGGCATTTTCTAAAGTTGAACTAGTCACTGTTACTTCATCTTCTAAGGTTGAATCAGTAATGGTTGAAAATGAACCAATGTGGCAATCTTCACCAATTACCGTTTGTCCTTTAAGGTAAACGGCTGGTTCAATAACGGTATCAGCCCCAATCTTAACGTCAATATCAATATATGTATTCGTTGGATCAATTAATGTGACGCCATTATCCATGTGCATGGCATTAATGCGCGCTTGCATCAAACGAGTAGCTTCGGCCAAGGCTTGCCGGGTATTCACATTCATTGATTCAGCAAAACTATGCATCCGGTAAGCAGCAATTTTGGCGCCTTCCCGTTTAAGAATTTCAATAACATCCGTTAAATAATATTCACCTTGGGCATTATTATTGGTAACTTTATGTAAAGCAGCAAATAAAGCCTTATTATTAAAGCAGTACACCCCAGTATTTACTTCATCAATTGCTGCTTCTTCTTGTGTGGCATCTTTTTGTTCCACAATCTTAGTAACATTGCCATCAAGATCACGAACAATGCGACCGTAACCAGTTGGATTAGGTGCAGTAGCGGTTAAAACAGTTGCTACGGCATCTTGTTGTTGATGATATGCAAATAAGTGCTTAAAAGTCCGTGCTGTAAATAATGGCGCATCACCATTGGCTACTAAAGTAATACCATCGCAAGCTGATAAAAGACTTTCAGCTTGCAATACGCCATGACCAGTTCCTAATTGTTCCTTTTGATAAGCATATTCAGTTTGGTCACCTAAAACCGCCTTCACTTTATCAGCATCATGACCAATAATCGTAATAATCCGTTGTGGTGCTAATTGCTTAACTTGGTCTACTACATGAGCCACAATCGGCCGTCCACAAATTGGATGTAATACTTTAGTTAATTTTGATTTCATTCGTGTGCCTTGACCAGCAGCCAAGATCACTACATTCTTTGCTGTCATACTAATTAATTCCTTTACTTGTTCTTATTCTCATTCTAACTAAAAAAGATAATGTAAGCAAAACGCGCTATGCAAAAATATGCCGATACTTAAGTAAGTATTGCTGATAATCAAAATGCGCATGTTGCGTTAATGTCATCGTAAATAATGCACTATATGGTTGTTCGAAAACAGTTGGCACATCAAGTACATCAAATAAAGTAGTGACACCCACACACTGCGTTGATGTTGCCGTAAGCAAAGCCAACAAGCGTTGTAATTGACGACCACTTCGTATTGCGGTATCAATCACTAAAACATGCATGCCACTTTGCAAAGCATCATAGGGAATGTGCAAATTAGCAATACCCAAACTAACTTCAGAAAGCGTAGGTGTGGCAATAACACAAGGTACATTTAATAGCGTTGCTACACATTGGGCTAAATTAGTACCATCACCACTAACTGTTAAAATAGCATCAACATTTTGCTGATGATACTGGGTAGCGATAATTCTGCTTAAATACTGTAATAAAGCATTGTTATAGTTGATATTAGTTATTATATATCTATTATTAAAAATACGTTGTGAAGTTGACAGATATTGGGCGATTTTCGGTAAATTATTCTGAAGTTCTGCTAAAGTCACCATTGGTATGTAGCAAGCACCACCACTGGCACCAGCAATCGTAATTAAATAACCACTTGCACCTTTTTGCAACGTTTTCTTTATTAATAATAGATCTTCGCTAATCGTTGACTTAGCTGTTTGATAGCGCTGCGTAAAAAAAGCTAACGGAATGCGCATATGCGGATGCATTAGTAAATACTGCATCATGTCAATCAAGCGTTCATTCCGACGTAAATTTAACATTGGCTTCCCTCATATTATTATTTATTAATTGGACAATACAATTACTAATAGCTAATAATTAATAAATATTATGCATTGTATCACTTACGTAAATCATGATAACGTGGGGCGCACTAAGTAAACTTCACGGCAAAAGCCTTTCATACTATTAAAAACATGCTGCGCCCGTGAATATTTTTCACATAATCCAAATACTGTTGGACCACTACCACTCATCTGCGCAATTTGGGCACCAAACTTACGCATTTGCATGCACATGCGGGTAATATCATTGCAGTGCGTATTGGTAATTGGTGCTAAGACATTGCCCATTCCCGCAATCATTTCTTGAAAATCATGGCGACTAATCCCTCGTAATAAACGTTCGGTATCAGGATGATCATTAACTTGTTCATAGTCTAATTGCTGCAAAATCGTCGGCGTTGAAATGCTAACTTGCGGTTTAGCCAAAATAACCCAAAATGGGGGCAATGTCGGTAAAATATTAATTTTTTCACCCCGACCAGTTACCAAAGCTGGGCGTGAATACACACAATATGGCACGTCAGAATCAACTTGCAATCCTAACTGGGCTAATTGTGATAATGATAAGTTTAACTGCCATAAATCATTCAAGCCACGTAAAACAGCCGCGGCATCAGTACTGCCACCGCCCAAGCCGGCAGCTACCGGAATATGCTTTTCAATAGCAATGGTAGCGCCTTGTTTAACATGATATTCACGTTGTAAAACCACGGCGGCTTGATAAGCTAAATTACGTTTATCTTCCGGTAAAAAACCAGTATCGGTTGCGACAGTAATTTTATTATCATCGCGCAACGTAATATGCACATAATCAGCTAAATCAACTGACGTCATTACCATTTTCCATTCATGTTGGCCATCATGGTGCTGAAATAACGCATCTAAGCTCAAATTAATCTTAGCGGGAGCTTTGTTAACAACTTCCATGTAAACACCTTTAGATTAAAATTATTAATCATATTATAACGAAAATTAACTTTAACCGCCAAAAATTCATAATGACAACAAAAATACCCTAGTAAACGCTACTAGGGTATTAATTACTTTCATCATCAAATTGTAAATCAACAGTTTGGGTTAATAAATCTGTGTAATTATAAGACACACGACGGGCATATGCGTCGTGATCATGGTCTAATTCCACAGTAAAAATAGCCGGATACGTCTTCGTTAAAACACCATTGTGCTTAATAATCCGCTTCCGTCCAGCTTGAACCATAATTTGTAAGTGTTGACCAATGTGTTGATCAAGATATTTTTTAATTTGTACTAATGTTACTGGCATAAATATTCCACCTCAAATACGAGAGTAGTATACCATTTTCATTATGAAATTACAATTTCAGCATAAATTGAGCAATACAACACACTTATTTTTTAATTTTTTGTAAATCATGGTATAAATTAACAAACATTGGCACTGTCAACCGTTCAGCCCGAATTTGTGGATCAAGCTCACGAGTTTGCAAAACAACTTGCAATTGTTCTTTAATTAGTGGCTGTTTGCCATACATGTTAAGCAAGTTATTCCACAAACTTTTCCGCCGTTTGGCAAAACATCCTTTGACAAATTTAGCAAACCGACTTTGTTCATGTAAGGCTACTAGTGGCTGTGAACGGGGTACCAAACGAACAATGGCAGAATCAACGTTAGGTTGCGGTAAAAATACTGTACGGGGAACATTAAAAGCAATTTGCGCAGTTGTTAATGTTTGCACACTAACTGATAAACTGCCATAGGCTTTTGTACCCGGCATCGCAGTGAGACGTTGCGCAACTTCTTTTTGCATCATCATAACCATACATGTAAACGGTAATTCCGCTTGTAACAAGTGCAACATAATTGGCGTAGTAATGTAATATGGTAAGTTAGCAACCACTTTTAAATGATGCTGACCATCAAAGTGTTGCTGTAAAACAGTTGGCAAATCAGCACTTAAAATATCTTGATTAAGTACCGTAATATTATGATATGGGCGTAAAGTATCTTGTAATACTGGTATTAAACGTTGGTCAATTTCAAAAGCTAACACTTGATGGGCGCGTTTCGCTAATTGTTCGGTTAAGGCACCGATCCCCGGCCCAATTTCAATAATATCATCGGCGGCACTAACGTCAGCAGCCATTACAATATTAAGCAAAATATCCTTATTAGTTAAAAAATTTTGACCTAAACTTTTTTTTAATTGTAAATGATATTTTTGTAAGATTGCTTTAGTACGTTGTGGGGTTACAATATCAGTCATTATTTTTCCTCACTATCAATTTTTTCAACTGCCGCTTGTAAAGCAGCTGGTGTAATTGCAAATTGGTGCAAACGACGTAATAACTGTTTGCCATTTGCATAACCAATGTGTAATAAGTCACCCAGTTTTTCCCGGCGTGCGCGCGCTTGTGGGCCAACAATTAACCCTTTAGCCATAAGTAAATCGCGTGAAATCACTGGTTTATCATCCGTTAGTAGCGGCGTATAAACATGTTGTAAAACGCGGCGTAAAGTAGCAGGATCAGCGTGTTCAACCCCTAAACTACCTTGCTTATGTGGTAAAGCTTCTTGGCGTGTCAAAAAAGCATGTTTTACTCCCGGCACATGTTGCGTAATAATATTACGAATGCGCTTACCCGAAAAATCAGGATCAGTCAAAACAATTACACCGCGACGGGCTTGTGCCAGTTTAATTTGTGCTAACGTTTTTTGATTAATTGCGGAACCATTAGTTTCAATTGTATCAATATCAGGTCCTAAGGCTTCACGCAAACGTGCCGTATCATCACGACCTTCAACAACAATTACTTCTTTAATTTTCATTTTCATCCAATCCATAAATTTGATGCGCGTTATGCCAAGTATGGGCAGCAATTTCCGCAACACTAGTATTACGCAACTTGGCAATCGCTTCAACCACATAACGCGTATAACCTGGTTCATTTTGATGACCGCGATATGGCACGGGCGTTAAATAAGGCGCGTCTGTTTCAACTAACATCCGGTCTAACGGTACCATGCGCGCAGCAGCTTGCACTAATGGCGCATTTTTAAAACTAACTACCCCGCTAAATGACAGATACATGCCTAAATCCAAAAATTTTTGTGCCCATTCACAATTACCATTAAAACTATGAATGATACCGCCATTTTGTAAATGTGCTTCTTTCAAAATTTGATAAGTATCTGCTAAGGCATCACGAGTATGAATAACCACCGGTAAGTGTAATTGTTTTGCCAAATCTAACTGCCGTATAAAAACTTGTTGCTGTTGATCATGGGGTGAAGTTTGCCAGTGATAATCAAGCCCAATTTCACCTAAAGCTACCGTTTTAGGATCTTGTAGTTGCGTTATTAAACGTGCTTCAATGGTTTGATTATAATCCTTAGCAAACTCCGGATGCCAACCAACAACCGCATATAAGTGAGGAAATTGGTGTGCAAGCCGTAAAGCCCCAGCATTCAAATCAGCATCAGAACCGGCAATGGCCATTTTTTTAACGTCTAATGTACGGGCATGTTGCACGTATGCGGCTTCTTTGCCCGCAAATGGCGCATCATTTAAATGAGTATGTGCATCGAAGATATCCAAAATAACCACCTCATAAAAACAGACATGACAAAGTCATGCCTGTTAATTTTAATTAACCAATTAATGAACCATTAACAATACTATCTGGTAATGTTAATAACTGAACATTGCCATCATGTTCAGCTGATAACAACATGCCTTGACTAAGTTCGCCACGTAATTTACGTGGTTTTAAGTTAGTTACGGCAATTACCTTCTTGCCAATTAAGCGTTTAAAATCAGGACAAAATTCGGCAATTCCAGAAATAATTTGTCGTGTACCTTCATCACCAGCATCTAATGTGAATTTTAATAAACGGTCAGCCTTCGGTACTTTTTCAACGTTTAAAATTTCGGCTGCTTTTAATTCAACCTTATCAAAGTCATCAAAATTGATTACTGCTTTGGTTAAGTTAAGTTGTTTAGCCGGCATTTGCTTATTATCAGCAAGTGGCGCGCCGTCTTTTAACAAGCCTTGCGCTTGACTAACTTTTTGTTGCCGTTTCATTTCCGTTTTAATGTAATCAACTTCAACAGTAGTATCCAAGCGTGGAAAAAGTGGCGTACCTTTGGCCACAACCGTTACTTCAGCCGGAAATTCACCATAAACAAGTTTATGACCAATAGTACTATCAAAGTCTAAGCCTAATTGGGTAAAGATTGCACGTGGTGCATGGGTCATTACTGGTTCTAGTAATAACGCAATTAACCGTAATGATTCTGCCAAATGCGCCATGACACTATCCAAAGCATCTTTTTGTTGCGGATCCTTTGCTAATACCCACGGCTGCGTTTCATCAATGTACTTGTTAGTACGGCCAATTAATCGCCAAACTTCTTCCAAAGCATCAGCAAAATGATAATGATCCATCAAATCCTGGTAACGAATTAAAACATCACTAGCCGTAGCAGCTAAGTCATCGTCGTATAAGGTTACCCCATTATGTAAAGCGGGAATATGACCATCATCATACTTATTAATCATAGCAATCGTGCGGTTTAATAAGTTACCTAAGTCATTCGCCAAATCATAGTTAATCCGGTTAACAAAATCTTCCGGTGTAAATGTGCCATCATCGCCAAAAGGAATAGCCCGCATTAAGTAGTAACGTAACGCATCTAAACCATAACGATCAACAAGCATTTTTGGATAAACAACATTACCCTTTGATTTAGACATTTTACCATCACGCATTAACAACCAACCATGACCAAAAATTTGTTTTGGTAAAGGTAGTCCTAATGCCATTAAGATAATTGGCCAATAAATGGTATGGAAGCGAACGATTTCTTTACCAACTAACTGCACATCAGCAGGCCAGAATTTCTTAAATAAATGGTCATCAGTCGAACCATAACCTAAGGCAGTAATATAATTAGTTAACGCATCTAACCACACGTAAACAACATGTTCGGGATCATCTGGTACAGGAATTCCCCAATCAAATGATGTGCGGGAAATCGAAAGATCTTCAAGACCAGGCTTCAAGAAATTATTAATCATTTCCTTTTTACGGGAAACTGGTTCAATAAAATCAGGATGATCTTCATAATACTTCATTAAACGATCAGCATACTTGCTGGTTCTTAGGAAATATGATTTTTCCTTAACTTTTTCAACTTCATGGCCAGATGGTGCCTTACCACCAATGACCTTACCGTTTTCATCACGATATACTTCAGCTAACTGGCTTTCGGTAAAGTATTCTTCATCCGAAACAGAATACCAACCTTCATACTCGCCTAAATAAATATCGCCTTGTGCCTTTAATTTTTTAAAAATAGCTTGTACAGCTTTAACGTGTTGTTCATCAGTGGTCCGGATAAACTTCGTATTAGAAATTTCCAATAATTTCCACAAGTCTTTAATTTCAGCTGCCATTTGATCAACATATGCTTGCGGCGCAATGCCTTTAGCTCGTGCTTTTTGTTCAATCTTTAAGCCATGTTCATCAGTTCCTGTTAAGAAAAACACATCATAACCTTGTGCGCGTTTATAACGGGCAATCGTATCGGCAGCAACCGTTGTATAAGAATTACCCAACGTTAAATGACCCGATGGATAATAAATCGGTGTCGTTACATAAAAGGTTGGTTTTTCATTAGCCATAACATCAAGTCCTCCGTTTTATTATTAAAAATAGTATACCATATGGACGCTTGTGATTGGCGTTATAATCAAAAAAGCCTTCACTCCGTCTTCTGGAGTAAAGGCATTCATTAGTTAGTACCACTGCTGCTCACTCCGTCTTCTGGAATAAGCACTCAACATTTACTAACTACATTTTCTTTATAACATTTTTTAACGGATTTGTATAATAAAACGCTCATTAACTACAAATGTCTTAAGAATTTCTTTCTTTATTTAAACGAATGCTTAAGTTTTTGCTCTTTGTTAGCAAAAAGATATCCTTCTGCGCTAAATAATTATATTATCTAAGCAGTTAGAAAAAAGAGGTAAAAAAGATGGCTGTAAAAAATAAATTATTGGTAACTGGTGCTGCTTTATTAATGGGAACAGGTGTAACGTTAGGCGTGCATAGCATTGCCCATGCTGATGCTAATGACGTACAAATTAACGCTAGTCAATATACGCAAAAGGCCCAAGATTTACAAAAAGTATTTAATAACAATAATAAAGATTATACTTTAAGTAAAATTACTGTTGAAAATAATCAAGATCACAAACAAGATCCTGTTTATAAATTAGTTGGTTTTGATAGTAAAAACGACAAGGTAGCTAAATTAAAAGTTGCTGCTAATAATACTAACGATGTTATTAAGAACAAGACCGAAAAAGTTAAGAAACATCATCTTAAGAAATTAACAGCTTTAGATATTAACAACATCAAGCAAGATCCAACAGCCGCCATTAATGCTGCTAAGAAATTTGCGAATACTAACGATAATCCTAGTGAATGGACCTTAGTAACTACTAAGAAAGATAAGAAGCAAATGACTTACTACGTTGTTAAATTTACGAATAAGAATAAAGAAACAACGGTTAAAGTTAATGCCCAAGATGGTAGTAAAATAGCCGTTAAAACTAGCAATGAAGACTAATTAAAAAATTAGGAATAAGGCAATGCCCATGGGCATTGCCTTTTTATTTTCCCGGAAATAACCCTAACGCAACATAATGTGGCGTGATTAATTGAATCAAGTGCACTTAGCAACTAACCAATTGCTTACAATATAAGTATCAAATAAAAAGGAATGATCGTTAATGATTAAATTTGCGCAACAACTTAAAAAATACCGTACTAAGCGGCAAATGTCTCAAGAAGCTTTGGCACAGCAACTGTTTATTTCTCGACAAGCTATTTCTAAATGGGAAAATGGTGAAGGAATGCCTGACTTGAATACTTTGGTAAAATTAGCCCGGATTTTAAATGTTAGTTTAGATGAACTAGTCTTAGCTCAATCTCATCCCTTACCTAATGATAATCCCGATTATGTCATTAATCCCACAACTGGGCTTTATCAACGTCGTTACGGTGTTATGAATGGGTGGGATTTTGTCGCCCGTTTTTGGTGGCTAGTCTTTCCAATCGGCCTGTTCATTATTGCCTGCATTTGGTTAAGTAAGCTTATTTAATAAAACGTTGAAATGGATGTACTATACAATGTGGTTATAGTTGTATTTGAACAGTAATAAGTTTAAAATACCAGAATAAGCTATGATTTGGTGATTAATTAAAATGTTTGAACAATTAGTTGTTACTCAATTACTTAAATATCATCTTATTAAACAACCTTATGGTGGTTATTTTAGAGAACATCAGACCTATAACTTTGAAGATAATTCATATGTAGATCCTGCCACCGAAGAACTACGTGGAACAACTGTTGGTAATACCGTTGATAATTTAACAAGGTACATTGCTTTTCCTAATATACCATTGAAAAACAGCCTTCAAGCTGTTATGTTAGGTAAACAAATATTTGAAAGTAATTTTAAAAGAAGAAAAAAAGGGCAAGCTAAATTGCAAAAATTATTTGATAAATTGCCCTCTTTAGGAAGAAAGATATCCAAAGAATTAATCGACATAATCGTATGTTTTTCTTATTTATCTAATATGTGGCGCTCAGGAGCACTTGAAGCTGCTTATAAAGACTTTATGAATTTTGATCATTTGTCTGAAACAGATTATCAGCATATTACCATTCTAGTTGAAAGATCAGTTCAATTAATAGAAATGTTAAAAAAGCAGTATTCAAAAGTGTATCCTAATTTTAGAGTTGAATATGATAAAAATGATATTATTTGGGGTGATGGTGACATCATTACTAACGAAATGATAGTTGACTTTAAATGTTGGAAATATAATCCCTACATAAAAGACAACATTACACAACAAGTGATTTATTATTTATTAGGTAAAAATGGTATCAACAATACTGACATTGATTTTAACGAAATTAAATATTTATCACTATTTGACATTCGAAGAAATAGATTACAATTTATAAATGTTAATGACTATCAAAAAGAACTTAAATATGTTCAAGAACGGTTGGATCAAATAGCACTTGAACAAAATAAAATAAGACAAGAATTTATAAACAGTCTTAAATAAAAAATGTAGCGTAGTGATACGCTACATTTTTTTATTAGAATAAATCAAGCTGTTGTGGTGCTAAGTTGGTAAAATGCAACCCTAATATTTTTTGTAACGCCAGTGCATTAGGAGCGGCATCACCTGCAGAATTATTATTAAAAATTACACATACTTCATGCGATTGTTGCGTCAAATCACGTGCATGTTGGGCAATTTCGTGTAATTCATTATCAGAATAACGATACAAATTACGTGTTTTACGCCAACGTTCACCCGGCGTTTGCCAACCTTCCGCATTGCGACCATGCAAGCGCATAATCGTTAGTTGGGGACTAGTTGCTTCATAAATACTAGGCACAGTATTAGCAGCGCCTTGCGGTTCGTCGGGAATAACATGAATTAAATGTAATTCTTGCATAAAAGCACGTACTTGCGGCCAATAAGCAGCAGCATACCAACTAGCATTGCGGAATTCAACCGCAACAGGTAATGGGGCTAATAACTGGGCTGCTTGACGCAAATAGTTCAAGTTTTGCGTATTCATCCGGAAAAACGGTGGAAATTGTAACAAAACTGCTTTTAATTGTTTCGCTGCAACTAATGGTTGAATCGTTTCTTTAAAACGCTTAAATAATGCTGGTAAGGTATCAGCTACCTCATGAAAATCACGGTGTGTTGTCATTGCTTGGTGGGCTTTAACAATAAATTGAAATTGTGCTGGTACCTGTGTTAACCAATTAGCCACCATTGCGCTGCCCCGCAAACCATAAAATAAACTATCAATTTCAACGACAGGAAAATGACTAGCATAGTCACTTAGGGTAATCTTCTTTTTATCAGGTGCTAAGGTGGGATGATTAGTCCATGTAACCAAACCAATCGTAATCATAATGATTGATCCTCATTATCTTGTAATTGTTTAATTAACTTAGCCTGACATTGTTTAGTAATTAAAATAATATCACGGTACCAATCAGTTAAATACGGACGTAGATCCGTATCAACCCGCATCGTTTGGGTGGCAATCGTTTGGGCCTCACGACCACGGTTAGCAATGCCTAATTGACGGGCGTATTTAATTTGGGCAATTTGCCGGGCCAATTTAAGTCGTTGGGCAAACAATGGGGTTAATTGCTCATCAAGAGCATCAATTTGTTGATAAAGTTTCTCTAAATCATCCATAATCAAGATTCCTTTCCCATTTAGTTTAACAATATCTTTGTTATAATTATCAGTAATGAGCTTTTACGATAGGAGCATCCCAATGAACAAGAAAAAAATCATTCATTTTTTATGTTATTTATTCTGGGCTATTTTTCTTATTTTTAGCGTATGGGTCGCATGGCACTTACTTTCATATTGTTGCCACGAACTACCATTATTGTTAGATAATCACTTTGGCGGGCATTAACGCTGTAAGAAATTAAAGTGATATTTAGTTAACATCTGCATAACAGGCTGTTGGTTAAGACGATCAAGGTAATCATTAATAGAAGCAATATTTTGCGGATTAATTGGCAAAACAAAAGCATTTTGTTGATCGCTTGCTCCTAAACCAACATAAGCCTGTTTTTTAGTTTGCATATTTTCAAAAGCTGATGGCACAATTTTAAATACTTGCGCGGTTTGCAAACGCATTTGGCGGGCTGATAATACCGGTGTTAAGGTTGCAAATTCACGAATAGCTAAATTAGGCAGATGAATTTCATCAGTTAAAATGCGTTCAAATGCCGCAAAAATCCGTACTACCATCCGACGCAAAGCAAATGGCGTTGCAGTATCTTTACTTTGCAAGATGGTTAGTAATGTTTGAGCATAACGATAAGCATCCGGATGACTAACTTGCCACTTGGCAAAGACAGGATGATTTTCGCCTAAAATAATTAAAGCATCGAGAATATTTAATATTTGAAAAACCAAAACTTGTGGATTATCGTTTTCTTTTTGCATAATCGTCTTATCAAAACCAGCAAGATACATTTGCTGACAACGGTCATCCCAAACGCCCATTGCAACTTGTTGTTGGTGAATAGTTACATGTGTAACATTTTCATATAATAAAGTAGCAATATTTTTTAATAACCGATCACTGCCCGCATCCAAACCCGTTACTAAGTTAAATTGTAATTGGGGATAAGCCGACACATTCATCCATAAATGAAGTAATTCATGGGCTAATAAATACTCACTAGCCGCTTGATTATTAATTACAATCACATCATCTCCATTCGCAGCACGATAATAATTACTTTGTTCATTACGAATGTACGGGAATGATTGGGCATTTACCTGCACCTTAATGTGATGATTAGTTTTATTTTCAATTGCAGTTATTAAATCATTAATTGGTTGCGAATATGTCATTATATTGCCTTCTTTCATGTTAAATTATATCAAAAAAGCTTACGTTCTTAGGCGTAAGCTTTTTAATTAATTATTGCCAAAAAGGTTTTGAAAGAAATTAACAATATTTTGCCATAGTTGGGCAAACCAATTATGGGCTTGCGGTGTATTAATTTCATCAAATATCTTTTTAGCGCCATTGCGAATGCTGGTGCTTAGTTTATTGGCTTGGTTCTTAAAACTAGCCTTTTTCAAAGCACCTGAGGCTTGGATCTTCACTAATAAATTAATAATTTGGGTCCGTTGGTTATTATTAATTACCCCGGCAATTTGATTATCTTTTAATTGACTATCAACAATATTACCAATTTGATTTTGTGATAGTGTTTGCTGACCATTATTAGATTGGCGGGCCATTTCAGCTTTCATACCAGCCACAGCATGATTTAACTGGGCATCAGTATAACCTTGTTTATTCTTATTCGCTTGGGTAATACCACTTAATGTTTTTACTTCATCTTGGGCTGCCGTAATTTGTTGTTGATTCAACGCATCCCCATTCTGAGCAAAAGCAGCATAAACTCCAGCTAAAGCTCCCGAACCATCAATCGGTACTGCTGAAGTAACGTAAATATTAGCATTAGTTACGCCAGCTGTAATAGCGGCATTCCGGTATTGATCAGCGGTAATGGTTGTAATATTATCATGACCATGGAACTTTAAAATATGAACATTAATCCCACCACTATTGGTCTTTTGCACCATTGCTGAAGACCAAACCGGTGAACTATTAGTAAAATCATCACCAGCTGGATTTAAATACTTAACTAAAGTGGCACCATTAACTGGTAAAGTATCATAACTGGCGCCATCAAGTGATTGCGTTAAGGTAGCAATAGTTTGCTGGCGTTGTTCCGGTGTTAAGCTAACACCTAAGGTTACCACTGGCTTTTGCCAGTTATTATCCTGATTACTAGTTGCTTGCGAAGAAGCATTCGGAT
Organism: Candidatus Paralactobacillus gallistercoris; assembly: GCA_018883675.1. Classification (GTDB taxonomy): domain Bacteria; phylum Bacillota; class Bacilli; order Lactobacillales; family Lactobacillaceae; genus Paralactobacillus_A; species Paralactobacillus_A gallistercoris. The sequence goes on from JAHLFS010000032.1 coordinate 35,413, forward strand.
CATTATATTCGACCGCAGGATTAGTACCGTCTTGACTAGGATTAGCCCAAACTGGCATCTTTGCTGCGGTAATACCAACCAATAACATTCCTATTATTAATGATAATTTTTGCCATACTTTCATAAAGTTCACCTATCACTAACCAAAATAGTTAATTCCAATTGCTTGCCGCACTTCATGTAATGTTTGTGCAGCAACTTCGTTAGCTTTTTCAGAACCTTTTTGTAAAATATCATAAACTGCATCTAAGTTCTTCGCGTATTCGGCACGGCGTTGCCGAATTGGTGCAAATTTTGCTTGCATAACTTCATTAAGGTAACGTTTAATCTTAACATCACCTAAACCGCCGGCCCGGTATTGTTCTTTTAATGCTTGGACTTCTTGCTTATCATCAGCAAAAACATCCAAATATGTAAAGACCATATTACCTTCTACCTTGCCAGGATCACTAACATGAATATGATTAGGATCTGTATACATTGACATAATCTTTTTTTGCATTGTATCCGGATCATCCGAAATATAAATCGCATTATTTAATGATTTACTCATCTTGGCATTGCCATCTAATCCTGGTAAACGCCCTTGCCCTTTAGGTGGAAACACGCCTTGTGGTTCAACTAAAATATTTTGATGGTAGATATTATTAAATGTACGCACAATTTCACGGGTTTGTTCAAGCATTGGTGCTTGATCATCACCAACCGGCACCGTATCCGCTTTAAAAGCCGTAATATCAGCAGCTTGTGATACTGGATAAATTAAAAAACCAGCCGGAATGCTTTGTTCAAAGTTCTTTTGTTTAATTTCATTTTTAACCGTTGGGTTCCGATTTAAACGTGCCACAGTTACCAAATTTAAGTAATGCATGGTTAATTCATTCAATGCGGGAATTTGTGATTGAACTAAAATAGTCGATTTATCAGGATCAATGCCAACAGCTAAGTAATCGAGTGCCACTTCAGTTAAACTCTTGCGAATTTTTTCAGGATCACGCGCATTGTCAGTTAATGCTTGTTGATCAGCAATCATAATATAAGTATCATATTTACCCGAATTTTGTAACTTAACACGGGTTTGTAGTGAACCGATAAAATGCCCAATATGTAACTTGCCAGTTGGGCGGTCACCAGTTAAAATGACATGTTTTTTCATATTAAGATACCCCTTTATTTCGTTAAGAATAAGTAAAAGCCGTCTAGTGGGTTCGAACCGCTGACCTCATCCTTACCATGGATACGCTCTACCTAACTGAGCTAAGACGGCATTTACTAGATACTATAAAGAAAAATAACTATTTGTCAAGATGATAAAAAACACCAAAACTAGGCGTTTAATTGGCAAATAAAAAGCGGTATTGTATATGACAATACCGCTTTTTCACAGGTTTAAATTTTATTAATTTTCTGTTTTCGTTGCATTGCTTTTCCGTTTAGAACGGGTATGATAAAGAATCCATGCAATTAAACCAAAACCGACTGGGCCAACTAAGGTAGCTACTGCTGTAATCCAATCTTGAGATAAGAATGGTTGTAAGATAGTAAAGCCATCACCAATAATTAAGGTAATCATCGTAACAATTACAACAAACATCATGAAGCGGTGACTATGGAAAGCCACAAACGGCCGGTCTAATTTTTCTTTCTTGAAGAATGGGAATGCCCCAACTAAGAATAAGTATGGTACCGTTGTTGAAACATTACTCATTGAGGTAATGACATTATATAAGAACTTCGAATCCTTATGTGCCAATACTGAAGCAATTGCAATACCAGCAATTAAGATTGAAACAACAGTTGTTTGAATCCACATCGCAAATTCTGGCATGCCGTGTTTATTTAACTTAGTAACTTTCTTAGGCCATAATTCTTTTGGTGAACCCATAATAAATGACTTAAGTGGTGAGTAAATTAATACAAAGAATGAGCCTAAGTAAGCCAATAACATCCCAATCGCAGATAACCGTGAGAAGACACTGCCCATTGTTAAGGCGGCATTAGTTGACATACCTAACGCTTTACCTAGGACAACCCCTAAGTTTTGCATTAATACATACGTAATATTACCCAAGTTAACATTATTATTATTAATAACAGCATTCCAATTAGTAGAAATACCCCATAAGAAAATAGTAAATGCGTAACCAATACCAATAACAATCGTACTAATAATGATTCCGCGTGGGAATGTTTTTTCTGGTTCTTTTAATGAATCAGTAACCCCACCTAATGATTCCAAACCACCGTAAGCAAAGATGGCATAAATGACGAAACTAATCATGCCAATTGGTGATTGAAATTGGGGATTAACAGATGTTGCCAATTGGGAAACATTTGTTAATGGTTGTGCTAACTTAAAATGATTAGCGAAGAAAATAATAATACTTGCAATAATCAATAATAAGTTTAAGCCCATAATCGCAAGGCCACCAACGGATGATACCTTCGCAATGGAATCAATTCCGCGGGAAGCGATAAAGGTTACGACGATAACAAACAAAATCGAAATTAAAGCAACAGTTAAGGTTGAATTTAAACCAAACAAATGCCAAGTATCCGTAGTATCATGACCGCAAAAAATAGTTGCAATAGTGATACATACTTTTTGGGATACCATTACTTGCCAAATTACCCAAGATGATAACCAAATAAATGTGGCAATAAATGACCACCGTTCGCTAATTGAAGCGTCCAACCAAGAATAAATACCACCTTTACTTTCTTTCAAAGCAGCACCATATTCAGCATACATCAAACCACTTGGTAAGAAGTAAAGTAAGGCGCCTAAAACGTACCATAAGATGGCACCATACCCCATTTGTTCAAAAGCAACTGGGGTATTAGCGAAACCAAAAATAGTTGTGAAGATCATTAAAACTAAGGGACCTGTGGTTAATTTTTTCTGATCACTCATACATACTCCCCTAACATGATAGTTTTTAATTATAATTAGGTAAAAATTATAA
>JAHLFS010000033.1 GCA_018883675.1 Candidatus Paralactobacillus gallistercoris
TGGTTACTTACTTCAGTAAGGCCATGGGCCATTTGGCCCTGCGCATTGTACCACACGTCTTTATTACGATGTAAACTACCATCGTATACGGTTTGCCAACCAGTTTGCATCGCACCAGTGTTTTGATCGAATAAATACCAATGACCGTTAATATACTGTTGACCGTATACCATCGCACCGCCATTATTAGGATCATAGTAACAAGTCTTATTTTGACCTGGTACTTGTTGGAAGCCAGTTAATTTTTTACCGTTTTGTTCTAAATACCATTTACCATTTTGTTCCACTTGTTGCGGTGTATTATCACCAAAAATATTTTTATAATCAATGGAAACATCAAAATAGCCTGCTAACCCTTGAATAGTTGTAGTACAACTAAATTGCCAAGCACCATATTGCGTATTCCAAAGGCTATCCTTAGATGGTGTGTATGGATATTGGGCCATCCACACATGATCAGCACCAACAGCATTAACCACATTAGCTCGTTGACCGTAACTAACAAAAGTATATAAAACATGATTATGATAACCACGGTTAGCTAATTGATTAAAGAAAACTTGGGTATAATAAGCTTCATTGTTAACGTTAGTGTCATTAGCTTCTAAATCATCAACAACCACAATGTTTTTACTTAATCCCAATGAATCAATAGCATTAGCAAAATAATTAGCTTCATTAATTGCACTATTGTAACTGTTATAATGGGCAAAATGATATACTGAAACATTTAAACCCGCCGCTTGCGCATTACGAATATCAGCTAGCGCACCAGACCAAGTATAATAGTTACCTTCAGTTAATTTAACAATAATTGTTTTAACACCACAGCTTTTAATATAACGGAATTGATCAACCGTAATCGTTTGACCATTATTATTCCACGAAGAAAGATCAATTGCGTCCATGCGTGGTGCATTACTATCACCTAGTGTTAATACTGCTGTGGAAGCAGCTAAACTAACACTTTGCGCTTTAGCAACGGGATTATTAGCTTGACTAGCAATATTGGTTTGTTGATTATTGTTATTCACATTACTTTGCATATTATGCGTTGATGCTTGTTGTGACACTAAGTCTAAGGCAGTGGCAGTTTGTGATGAATGCACATTGCTAGTTGCTGATTGTTGGGAAGCAATTGATTGACTAGTAACGCTAGTTGCACTGGCAGCTTGTGAAGCATTATCGCTAGTCGTTGCACTAATTGTTGGTGAAACACTTGTTGCAACTTGCTGACTAGCCACACTAGCAGTTATATGCATTGAGGTTGCAGTGTTATAACTCGTTTGTACCATCTTCGGTGCTTGGGAAACAGTAGCACTATCATTATGTTTATTAGTTGCACTAGTTACAAATGATTGTGAAGTAACGGCAGTACTGTTAACTGAACTTGCTTGTGATGTTACTGCAGAAACACTTGTTACTTGTGAAGCAACTAATTGTTGAGAAGATTGCTTAGCTTGTGAAACTTGACTTTGCGCACTAACTGTAACTGTTTTAACCTGGCTATTGGTTAATGACTTTTGCTGGGAAGCAACTTGTGATGATTGATTAGTAACATTAGTAACGGTAGTTGTTGCTGTTTTAGCAGCAACAGCCGGCTTATTATTAATTGTTGCGGCATGAACTTCATGGAAAGCTACGGTAATTTCAGCACCTACTGCAGCAATGACGGCGGCAACTACCCAATGTTTACCATCTTTATACATCTTGTAATGTTTTTTATACATTCTGTAATCTTTTCCCCCTTCGCTCATATTTTATTTTTATGCTAACATTAATGTTTAATAAAATTGTGATGTTGATAGCGCTTTTATATCAAAAAATGTGAATATTATGCGTTTAGTAAACATCGTATTACATATTTAATTATAATTAACAAGAAAATATATGTATATTATCAATGAAATGGGGCCAATTATGCAACCTAGTATTCAAATTTATACTGACGGTGGAAATCGCAATACGGGGAATTTTAAAGGTGGCAAAGTTAAACCAACTGATAAATCAGCATGGGCAGCATTATTAATTTATGGTACTCATCGTAAAAGTATAACTGGCGGTGAATATGGTAAAACTAATAACTACATGGAAATTATGGCTGTTATTCAAGCGTTAAAAGCACTTAAACGAACTGATATTCCGATTGTCATTTACGCTGATTCTGCTTATGTTATTAATACAATGCAGCAAAAATGGTATTTAAAGTGGCAAGCCAAAAACTGGCATAATGTTAAGAATGCTGAATTATGGCAAGAATTAATTAAATTAATTACTAAATTTTCCCAAGTTACCTTTGTCAAAGTCAAAGGACATGCTAATGACCAAAATAATAATTATGTCGATGCGTTATTAAACAAAACAATGGATAATATGTAAGTCAATATGCGATAATTACGATCTAAGGAGTTGATTACTATGAAAATAAAAATCACCCCAAATCAATGGCTATCGCTCAAAATCAGCTGCCTAATCGGTTTGATTATTCCGCTGATTGGCTGGTTAGAAATGACATTAGGAAAAAGTTATGTTTCTAAGTTGTCATTGCCAACTATTCGGCACTTTAATGATGCTTTATTAGGATATGGTAAAAGTATGATGGCCGGTTTAGCAGTCATTGAATTACTATTAGCACTCAGTCCGTTTATTTGTGTCATCTTTTTAAGCATTAAAAAATTAGCAAAAAAATAGTACGGTGATCACCGTACTATTTTTATTTATGATTAGCAGTCGTGTGCCACCACTTACTAATTATCTTGAAAATAATTTGTCGTAAATATTCAATTAATGAACAAACAATAAACACTAAAGGACAAACAATTAAAGCACCAATAATAATATGACGCCAATCACCGCGAATTAAACTAGGTAAATTTAACCAATGTTGCCATAAAATTTCTTCACTAAAGGGATTATCGTGAATTAAATAAACGCCAAAAACCGTACCAGCAACGGTATTAATAAAACGACTTGATGGAACTCGCCAGTGTTTACCCCAAATAAATAATCCTGCAGCCATTGCATAAATAATAAAACTTTGACTACTAGAAAAATAAAAAGTATTACTATAAATAAAACGACTATGACGTAGTAACGCTAATAAATTTAAAATAATTACACTACCCCACATTGCCAAAGTTGACAAAGTAAAAATACCAAAACCTATCCAACTTTCACGCCATTGATGCCATTCTAAAGGAAAACGACGTAAGTAAGCTCCGGTAACATAGTACAAAATAAATTGTGAAACACTATTTACACATAATTTAAATGATGATGGCAAAAACGTTGGTAATAAACTAATAACGCATATCATAATCATCAGTAAATGTAAGTGCTCTTTTTGTGATAACTGCATCAAGCACTTATTAATATAAGGCACAAACAAGTATAAAATTACATATGCCGTTGCAAACCAATATGTACCATAACAAACCGGTAAAAATACTTTAACAATCATGCCGGCATTAGGCTGAATAATGTGCGTTACACAATTAAAAATGAAAATAGTAATTGAATAAAACCATATTTGTCCTAATAATGATTTTAACCGTCGTTTCATTTTACCGCTGTCTAAAGTAGTGGTTACCAAAAAATAACCGGTAATAATAACGAATAAATCCACTCCCACTTTGCCACCTGAGGCAATTAATTGGGAAACCATATTGGAAGGAATATAACGAAATGGTAATGTCATTGCTGGTAAATCATAATTTAAAACACCATGGACAATAAAATGGTGAAAAATAATTAATACCATCGCAATAATCCGTAATAATTCAATATTAGATTGGCGCTTGCTTTTTACTTGACCAAGATGATTATTATCCATAATAATCCTTCCTTATTTCACTCATAAATACATTTATTTTACCACAAGCGTAATTATTGACAATTTGTTTAAATTATTATTTAAACGCTTTACTTTTATTTCATTCACGTGGATAATTTTTCTTTGAATTTTATTAAATAAAGGTATTTTATATGCAAAAGAAAACAAAGCACATCATTATTGGCATCATTGTTACGATTGGCGTGTTATTCATTGGCATGGTAGGCGCATGTTTTTATTTTTATAACATGGCCTTTATCCCCGGTCATAAAGCATTCGTTTCGGCACCAACGCCGCTTAAACCAGGAACACCATTTTATGAAGAACGAAAATGGTACGCTGATTGTCCAAAACAAACTTGGTATCAAACTACCCCGGACGGTTATCGCCTCGATGCTTACTATATTCCTGCTGCTCATCCTACTAATAAAACCGCTATTGTCCAACATGGTTACATGCAAAATAAAAAAGAAATGGGCGCATATGCGGCCATGTTCCACCAAATGGGATACAACGTGTTATTACCAGATCTACGTGATCTTGGCGATAGTCAGGGTAATTTTATTGGTTATGGTTGGCCTGATCGTAAGGATATGGTTCGGTGGGCTGACGAAATTGTGCATAAAAATGGTCAAAATAGTCAAATCGTCATGTTTGGTATTAGTATGGGCGCAGCAACCATGGCAATGGCAAGCGGCGAAGCCAACCTTCCTGAACAAGTAAAAGCCTTTGTGGTTGATAGTCCTTATACATCGGTAGAAGGTGAAATTGAGTACCAAGCTATGCAAATGTTTCATATTCCTTATTGGCCGCTATTTCCTGTTTTCGAACAAGTTGTTAAATTCAAAACCGGTTATAATCTCAAAACAATGAGTACGTTAGCCCAAGTAAAGAAAGACACCCGGCCAATGCTTTATATTGTTGGTAAAGCTGATACTTTCATTCCACCCAAAGATACATTAGAGCTGTATCATGCCACCAAAGCACCAAAAGAACTTCTTGAAATTCCGCATGCTAAGCATGTTAAATCATATCAAGTTGATCCGCAAAAATACCAAAGTACCATTAATAATTTTTTAAATAAATATGTTCATTAATAAAAAAACAGCCTAGCAATGCTAGGCTGTTTTTTTATTAATAAGTATTATTAGTATAATGCGTTGTATCAGTACCTTCAGTGTTATATATTTGGGTTTCACCAGCAAAGAAAGCAGTATTCTTAGCATTTAATTTTGTTTCTAAATTATCAAGTTTTGCCGGTTTAAGATCAAGTGATTTCCGTAATGTATCAGATGCTTGTTGCAAAGTTGGCGTTGATGCTACTTGATATGAACTTAAATTGATCCAAGCCGTTTGTCCTTGTAATTGATCACGTTCAGTATTATTAGCAGTATCATGCATATGCTTAGCCAAGCGCAAAACTTCACTTAAATTCAAATTAGTCTTAACATTTCCTTTTAACGTTGCCATAAAGTCTTTGGCATGGGCAAGTCCTTCTTTAGAACCCAATTTTTTCATTAATGCTTGAATAACAATTTGTTGACGTTCCTGACGACCGTAATCGCCACGTGGATCTTGATGTCGCATCCGGGTAAATGCCAATGCTGCTTGTCCATCTAAATGCGTAGAAACGCCTTGGGTAAAGTTATAACCGCCATAACTAAACGTTAGTGGACTAATGACATCAACACCGCCAACCGCATTTACCATTTTTTCCAAGCCGCCCATATTAATAGTTACATAATAATCAACAGGAACGTTCACTAATTTGCTAACGGTATTCATTGCCATTTTAGATTTGCCAATATTGTAAGCCGCATTAATTTTTTGAACGTTCGTTTTTTTAGTACCAATCATCTGCGCCATTGTATCACGCGGAATACTATACATAACTGCTTTTTGTTTTTTCGGATTAATAGTCATTAAAATCATGGCATCAGAATTACCACGATCAATCCGCCCTTCAGCACCAGTATCAATGCCAAGTAATAGTACAGAAAATGGTTTATCATGTGCCATCGCATTATTAGATGCTTGCGCATCATAAACATTATTGTAAGCACCATTAATACTGTGCCAACAATACCAACCAAAACCACCAATTAAAATAAGCAAAACCGCAATCACTGTCCAAATAATAGCAACAAAGTGATGACGGCGTTGATGACGTCTGCGTTCTGCCATATGATCGCCTCTTTAATTTTCAAACTGTAATAAGTTTACACTATTTGCAAGAATCTGCTCAAATTACGTCTTTTTCTTTAGAAAAAAGCTACCTAATGAAACACTAGCCAGCATTAATAACATTGGTAAAAACGCAAACATGTAACGACTATTAGCTTCCCAAAACAATAAAAATAACATATTGCCAAAAACACTAATCAACGCAACATCCCAAAATGTAATGGTTAGATGCCGCTGAAATAAGCGGTACCAAACGCCCCCAAGCACGATCAACCATACCACTAAGTTAAAAGCACTACACCAATAAATAAAATAACCACGTTGTGAACCATAGCAATACTTTAATAAACCGCGGGGTTGATGTAATGGTGATACTAAACAATATTTCAAGCTTTGGTAAGTTCCCTCACTGTATACCCAACTGACTTTCGCTTGTAAAGCACGCCAAACCCGCTGGGGTTGATGTTTCCAAATATCTATGTATTGTTTAGTTTCAATTTTAGCAACCGTCTGCTTCGGATAACGCGCTTTTAATCGTTCCGTATAAGCTTCACCAGCATCAGTATAACCACCACTAGCATTTAATGACATTAACGGCCAATGAATAACAGGCATCCCGTATTTAGCAGCTGGAGTCCCCGTACTCAACCGTAATGCTGTATTAGTAACAGGAATTAATATTATTAGTGATAACCACAATAGCATTAATTTGCCCAGCCATTGGCGCCAATTATGTGTTAACGCATAATGAATTGTAATGCCAATTAAGACAATAAAAATATTAAATTTAATTATGACGCCAATTATCGTTATTAATCCTAATAATAGTAAATAACGCCATGCATGGGTAGTTAATAATTGGTCATAACACGTTAGCATTAACATAATAACTAACATGGCCGGATAATCGGTATAAAAAATGGTTACTGCTGGAAAAAAAGCACTCATTAATAATGATAAAACAGTAAATAACGCCGCAACATAAGCATGGCAATGCCGCTGTAATAATCGGTAAGCTAACCACAATGAACTAATTAATAAGAATATATTTAATGGTGGTAAATAATAATAAGCTTGCGTGATACTAAAATGGATGTTTAAAAAGGCTAATAATTTAAAAAAACAAGCTTCAAAGTAGATTAAACCCAAATTATTAGGATAATCATTTAAAGCATAATTATGTTCATATGCGGTCACATCATGCCAATTAAATTGCGGATATAAATGATAAGCCGTATTACTACAAATAATCGCATCCCAGTGCGGTTGTGCTTTAAAATAATAAAGCGCCAAGCATGCCAAAATAACAATTAAACCTAAGTTAAATAAACTTAATAAGTGTAAATGAATAGCTGACCAACGGTGTAAATAATAGGTTAGTAATCCCAAAGTACCCAAAATGATTAAAATCAAAATAACTAATGTGAATGATTTTAACGGCCACAAACGCTGACACGGATGATAAATGGCATAACCAACTAATAATGTCGCCATTATTACAAATAAAACTAAGAATAAACGCTGTAGCAGCAATGCCGGAGTATGTCTTTTCAAAATTACACTTCCTTTAAAAATTACTTTGATTTTAATACAAATTTACAAGTAAAAATAAAAAATAAGATCAGTTTTACCTGACCTTAATTTTCATTATTATTCAAATTATTAATTAATTTTCGTAAATCACTGGGCAAAGGACTACGAAAACATACCTCACGTTGTAAAAAAGGATGATAAAAACGTAGTTCGCTACAATGTAATGCTTGGCGCTGAATCAATGTTTGCGGACCAAAATAAAGATCGTCGCCCAATAAAGGATGACCAATACTAGCAAAATGAATGCGGATTTGATGCGTACGCCCGGTTAAAATTTTAACGCGTACTTGGGCTGCATGGTGCCACTGGCGTTGCACCCAGTATTCACTAATGGAAGTTTTGCCACCTACCCGCGCTTCCCCACGCATATAAAACTCACGGCTTGGCTGTAAGGGCAAGTTAATCCAGCCATGCTGAATAGCACCAAAAGGCTGACTAACTAAAGCAGTATAAAATTTTTTTAGTTGTCCAGTATGCCGTTGTTGATCAATTAAAGAATGGGCATAACCATGCTTAGCAAATAACATCAGCCCACTAGTATTCCGATCTAAACGACCAATAATATGAACAGCGCCACGGGAATGATGATTACGAATTAAATAACCCTTCACCCGATTGGCCATTGTATCGGTCGGATGTTGTACCGAAGGAATCGAATCAACGCCAAATGGTTTATCAACTACTAAAAAATGATTATCTTCATAAATCACTTTTAAAGGAACATTACTTGGCACTAGTGATGGTGCTGGGGCTTCATCATTTAAAACCATCGTTACCACATTACCATAATGTAAATAATAATTAGTTAAACGGTAATGATGATTAACAAAGAGATTACGCCCATGAAACTTCATTTTTTTTAATTGCGAACGTGATAAACCACGTTCATTTAAAAAATCGCGTAAGCGTTGTGGTTGTTTATTACGATAAATCCATTCAAATTTCATTGTTGTGTTCTTTAGAGCCAATAAAAGCACCTTCAACCCGATCCCAGAACCGATGGGTACGATAACGAGCAAAGTGAATGCGTTCTTTGGCAATTTCATAATGAATTTGTTGTAAAGGGCGATTATTGTTAGCAAACTCATCAACGGTAATAACGTAATCATCCGCTACTTCAGGGCGTAAATCAATCCAATCATCAGGTGCAATAACAATTGGTGCTGACAGCGTACGATAAACTAAATTGTTAATCGAAGCAACTTCAGCCATTTGCAAAGTTTCCAATTTAGGATGTAAAACGGCACCCCCAACGGATTTATTATAAGCGGTTGAACCAGTCGGTGTAGAAACACATAAGCCATCGCCACGAAAACTTTCAAAAAATTCACCGCTAATATACACATCAATGCGCAACGTTTCTGACAAACGTTTTAATGATGATTCATTTAAAGCTAAAAATTCATCATTTGGACTGCCATCAGCATAAGTAATAACACCTTTTAATAGTGGATAAGCAACTAATTGTGGTTGCATAGTAGCAATTTTATCGACTAAGGTTGCCACTTCATAACCACGCCAGTCAGTATAAAAACCCAAATGGCCAGTGTGAATGCCAACAAAACTAATTTGGTCAACACAGTGTTCATAGTGATGAAATGCACCTAATAAAGTACCATCACCACCAACCGTAATGACAAGATCTGGATGATCATTATCAATCACTAAATGATGTTGCTTTAATAAGGTAGTTAATTGCTTAGTTACTGCTAAGGTTTGTTCATTATTATTATGATAAATTGCAATTTTCATGATTTTACCTGATTTGTGATGTTTTATGTTGTTTATCAAATTGTGCTTCTTGAATTTCTTCACGAATAGCGGACATTTCTTTATCAAGATTAAACGATGCTTCCGCCGCCCGTTGCAAGCGTTTTTTGACGCGTTCCGGAAATTCGCCTTGGTATTTATAGTTTAATGAATGTTCAATCGTTGCCCAAAAATTCATCGACATCGTTCGGATTTGAATTTCAGCCAAAATTTTTTTAGCACCATCAAGTAACTGAATAGGATACTCAATGACCATATGATAAGAACGGTAACCACTTGGTTTAACATTAGATACATAATCACGTTCTTCAACGACCTGCATGTCAGTGCGTTGATGCAATAAGTCAACTACTTGATAAATATCATCAACAAATTCACAAATAATACGTAAGCCGGCAATATCTTGCATATCTTGCTCAAGTAAATCTTCACTGATATAGCGGCGTTGCATTTTTTCTTTAATACTATAAACGGTCTTTACACGACCAGTAACTGATTCAATTGGGGAACGTTCATTAGCTTGATGAAATTGTGTTTGCATACCCCGTAATTTAATAATTAATTCATCAACTGCTTGATGATACGGCATTAAGAATTTATCCCAATCTTTAATCATCTGATTCACCTTTCTTAAACCTTAATTAGTGTATCACATTGCTTATTAATTATCTTTACTTACTATTTGTAAAAAGCCATAATAAATGAGGAGTTGAGCACAATGCAAAATCAAGAAACAGAATTTAAAAATATCTTAACGAAAGAACAATTCGACAATATTAAAGCAACGTATCATTTTCAACCGGCATTTCAACAAACTAACGTTTATTTTGATACTGCTAATAATGATTTAAAAAAACAACAAATGGGCATGCGCATTCGTTTATTTGCCGATGATGCCGAACAAACTTTAAAAACCCCAGCACCTAATCATATTGCCCATCAATTAATCGAAACAACTGATAAATTACAAAAAACGACAGCAATTACCTTATTGAATAACAATCAAATTTATCAACAAGGCGCAGTCGCCCAGGTATTAAAACAACATCATATTAAAATTGCACAATTAAAAATTATCGCTTGGGCTACCACAACCCGGCGTTTATTGCATTTACCCGCTGGACTATTAACATTAGACCAAACTGAATATCCTAACCATACTTGTGATTATGAATTAGAAATGGAAATTGACCCGCAAAATTATCAATTTTCTTCAAATTTTTTTCAAAAATTACTAGTAAACTTTCATATTGCGAAAGTGCCAGTGCGTAATAAAATTGCCCGGGCGCTTGCAAATTATCATCACAAATAAATCAATATTTGCAGCAAAATAATTGCAAAATTTATTTTTTTGATTAGAGTATTAATTGTAGTTTAAATCAATTCATTAACTTCGGGATTTAAAAAAGGGGAGCAGAAGCAGATTATGTTAAAAGAAGTTTTTCTTTTTATCAATCCGCTTAGTGAACAGAGTTTAGAAGTTGAAAAGCAATTATTATCACGTGTTAATACTAATGAAACACACGTACACTTCATACCAATCATTAACTTACGGATTGTTAATAACTATTTAAAGTTTAGTCCACGCTTTCGTAGTCTAAGCCAAAAAAATAGCGTCTTTGAAGCAGTATATGATGAATTATTAGCATTCAAAGCCGCTGAATTCCAAGGCGCACGCAAAGCACGACAGTTCTTAATGCTTCTTCAAGAAGAAACATATTATCATGACCAGCATATTTCAGAACAATTAATTTTGAAATGTGCTCGTAAAGTTAAATTAGATATTGAAATGTTTACGGAAGATTGGCACAGCGATCTTGCTAAAGAAAAATTTGTTAAAGATTTGCAATTAGCAAATAAAATGAATATTAAGCAAACACCGGCTACAGCGGTTGTTTAGCTTAAAAAAAGATAGTGAACCTTTGCTTTAAAAGATTCACTATCTTTTTTATTTATCGTATTAATAAATACACGCCGCTAATCGCAACTAGCACAATCATTAAAGCAAAGTAACGCTCCACCTTGCTAAAAAAGGGCTGATGTGGCGCATATTCATGACGTGTTTGTATAAATAATGGAATTCCCAATGCGTAAATAATTACGGCAATACTCAAGTTATTAAGTCCCGCAGCAAGACCCATAATAATAATATATAAAGCTGCACAAACACCAATGAGCAACGTACGGTAACGCAAGGTGGGATTATTAACTAATGATGGCAATTTGTTTTGCCAAGCTAATTTAATCAAATATAAGGCACTAATTAAGTATGGTGGCACAGTTAGTGTCGCCACAATCGTATACATCATTGTAAAAGCGTCATGGGCAAAGTGTGCAAAAATTAAGATTAATTGCATAACACAAGTAGCCATGAATAACGAAAAAACAGGTACATGTTGTGCATTTTCTTTAGCAAAACAATGTGGAAAAGCGTGATCCTTAGCCGCAGCAAATGGCATTTCGGCAAGCATCATTGTCCATGTTAACCAACTGGCTAAAACAGAAATAATTAAGCCAGCTGAAATAATGACATGTCCTAAAGGACTATGAAACGCATTCGTTAATAATTGTGCGGTCGCCGGTGACGCCATCCGCGCAATATTACCATAAGAATTACTACCTAATGGTAATAATGACGCTAAGGAATACAAAATAATACAAGCAATAAAACCTAATAAGGTGGCATGGCGTACCTGTTTTTGGGAACGTGCCCGGTTCGATAACACGACCGCGCCTTCAATACCACCAAACGCCCATAAGGTAACCGACAAAGTTTTAAAAACTTGATGCGTCAAACTGCCCAGATTACGATCATGTAAACTGCTAATTTGATGCGTAGCGGTAAAATTAGTAATAAAAACATGCCCATTAAAGTGGCAGACCATGGTTATCAAAAAAATGATAACAGCCACCATCATCCCAATTGTCCCGATTAATCCCGTATGATTAGCCTTTTTGATACCCTGGATAATTATTAAGTATATTAACCAAAAAATAACGCTCGCCCAAATGATCGCATGCCAATTATTGCCACCAGTAAAATAACCAGGCATAAAATAATTCAGCGTATTCATTACTAAAATTGCGTAAGTTACATTGGTAAAACATTCACAAATCCAATAACCCCATGAAACACAAAAGCCGGTAAATTTACCAAAGCCTTGTTCACCATATTTATATAATCCTGTTTTTAAATCAGGTCGCAACTGGGATAAAGATAAAAACATCAATGTAATTAACCACATTCCCACTCCTGTGAATAACCACGCAATGATTTGCCCAGCTGCTCCCGCATTAAGGGCCATATCCTTAGGTAAATCAAAAATACCGCCACCAATCATCGCACTTAAAACAATGGCCGTTAGTCCAATGATATTTAATTTATTCTTATCAGTCTGCAATGCATCACTTTCTATCTATCGTAATTTGCTTTTATTAATTATAACGGTAAAACGATGATAAATGCGTATCTATTTTTAGTTAAACATCAGGAAGTGAAATTATTGAAAATCGTCCAAACTAATGACGGTCAATTACTTTATTTAACATCGTATCAACAAGCCGTGGCTTTAAAGGCGCAACAGTGTCTTTTATTTTGTCCCCAATGCCACCAATTATTAACAATTTGCACTACTAAAAAACACGGTTTTTATTTTGCTCATCAACACACATCCACTTACTATTGCAATGAAACCCAACAACACCGAAGCGGTAAACAATTATTATTAAATTGGTGTCAACAAGCTGGCATAAGCGCATTATCTGAAAAATGGGTTTGTAACCATACCCAACGGGCCGATATCTTACTACCCCAGCAAAACATTATCTTAGAATTACAGTGTAGTCCTTTAAGCAAGACAGCATTAAGTCAACGTACCCAAGCTTATACTCAACATCACTATCGCGTTATCTGGTTATTAGGACAACGATACCGTCTAAATAAAAATTATTTAACCAGTCAACAACGCCAGTTTCTTAATTATCAACAACATTACGGCTTTTACCTGCTCTTTTTACATGTTCAACAGCAACAATTATGCTGTTATCATCACTTACGTCAAAGCGACTGGGGCAAATTGCAATATCAACAGCAAGTCATCCCATTCAAGCAATTATTTAAAATAATGCCGTGCCAATCAGTAACACGGCATCATAATAATTTGCATGAATTGTTAAGGCAAACACAAAAATGCCAACGTGCGTTACATTACCGCTCTTCTCAAATACAAAAATACCAATTAGCTTGCTATCGACACGGTTATGATTTAACTTGCGTTCCTTTGCTTTGCCATGAAACTAATTTATTACCACCGCTTTTTGCACAACCCTTACTATTCACTAATATCATGATGGTTTTATGGTTAAAACAACATCAACAAATAACTTTACAAACCTTTTATACACATTATCAGCGCAGTGTTACGGTTAATACGCCACTATTATCACCAAGCACTATTAAACAAATAACGCGACAATGTGCACGGCAACTACTGCATCGTCTTTACCAAACATCTTGTATTACTAGTAATAAACAGTGGTTAGTAATTAATCAAAACATTTTACATAAACAATGGTTTCCTAACTTAGAAAGTAAATTAATTGCTATAAAAAAGCACAAGGAAGTTTAACTTTCTTTTGCTTTTAATTAGTGACCAAAATAATAACGAGCTTGTTCAAAAGCAGTATCGGCCATCAATAATTTACCATGTTCAGCCAGCATCGCAACTGTTGTTGGGGCATTATCAGCATATTCATAAATTAACGCCAACTTAGCTTTAATCTCACTATTAAATTGTTCTGGATATACTTGAACATGTAAATAGAACTGACCATGGTAAACATATAAATCCGATTTAACTTCATCAATTTCAAAATTATTAGCTAATGCTAAAAAGTCTTCAAAATCCCGAAATTTAACAACCATTTCTTGGGAAATATCATCATTTGCTATTTGAGCAGTCGATGTTTTTGAATGATTATTCGATAAAGACGACCTATTTTGTTTATCACTTTGCTGAGTTTGCTTTTGATCATCACCAATTTCGCTATTAGCAGCAACTAATTTTTTCAGTAGTTGATCAGGCATTATGCCGCCACCATTTTTAGAAATAATCATTTCTAACATGCCATCTTTGCCGGGCATCACTTGGAAAGTAACAGTATCGTTACCAATAAAATCATGTTCAGTATCGACTTCTTCTAAAATACTGCGGAAAAATTCTTCCATTTGCTCACGATTACTTAATAAATCCCATAAGGTGACACCACGTTCAGATAATTCATCATGACTGATCGTTACACGAATGGTATTTTCATCAATATGTTCCATTTCCATGTTAATCACCTCACAATTTATTGTATAACTTTAATTATCTTACTATATAAAAAAAGAAAAAAACACCGTTTATAACAGTTTTTGTTATAAACGATGCTATTAAACCAAGATTAACAAATCGTCAATCTAACTTATGCAAATCATTAAAAGCCAGCTAACAATTCTGCTTGTTGCAATTCGAGTTTCCGTACCTTTCTTGGTAAGAAACGCCGAATTTCATCTTCGTTGTAGCCAATTTGGAGCCGTTTATCATCCATAATAATTGGCCGCCGAATCATGCCAGGATTCTTGGACATTAATTCAAGTAATTTAGTCATACTCATATTATCTAAATCAATGTTTAATTCTTGGAAAACCTTGGAACGAGTAGAAATAATTTCTTCTGTACCATTTTCAGTCATCCGTAGAATTTGCTTAAGTTCCTTAATAGATAATGGGTCGGAGAAAATATTGCGTTCGGTAAATTCAATATTGTGTTTCTTTAACCATGTCCGCGCTTTACGACAACTTGTACAACTTGGTGAAATAAATAACGTAACCATATTGCCGATCTCCTTTTCTAAAGTAAGAAAAATTAGTTTGTTCAATACTGAACTTTCAAGTGCATTATAACATAATTTTAGACAAGAAAACGGTAACATTCGAAAATGCTAAAATGGTTTAATTAAAAAT
>JAHLFS010000034.1 GCA_018883675.1 Candidatus Paralactobacillus gallistercoris
GCTATGAGCACATGATATTATTTAAATTAATTTGGGGTAAGTTCGGTTTTTCATTATAGGGGGAGTTTTCATGAATACAGCAGCCACAGAGCAACTGCGGAAGAAGAAATTTAAGTTAAAAATGCCGGGTGCTTTTACAATTTTATTCATTTTAACAGTCGTTTCAGTAATTTTAACATGGGTTATTCCGGCTGGTAGTTATGCTAAATTATCATATGATAGTAGTGATCATTGTTTACAAGTGGTACAACCATCTGGAAAAAAGCAATTAGTACCAGCTACTCAAAAGCAGCTGGATAAAATGGATGTCAAAATTGACATTCATCAATTTACTTCGGGAGCAATTAATAAACCTGTTTCTGTTCCTAATACATATCGCCGTGAAAAGCAACATCCAGCCGGTATTAGTGATGTTACGACTAGCATGGTTAATGGGACGATTAATGCTGTTGACATCATGGTCTTTATCTTAGTACTTGGTGGTTTAATTGGGGTAGTTAAAGCTAGTGGTGCTTTTGAATCAGGCTTAACTGCTTTAACTAAAAAGACTAAGGGTAAGGAATTCTTATTAGTATTCTTAGTAGCGATTTTAATGCTATTAGGTGGTACTTTATGTGGGATTGAAGAAGAAGCAATTGCCTTTTATCCAATTCTTGTGCCGGTATTCATTGCGATGGGATACGATTCCATTGTTTGTGTTGGCGCAATTTTCTTAGCTAGTTCGGTTGGGACGACTTTTTCAACTATTAACCCATTCTCATCAGTAATTGCTTCTAATGCTGCCGGCACCACCTTTACTCAAGGTCTACCATGGCGTGTATTTGGTTGTGTTGGTGGGGCATTATTCGTAATTGGTTATTTATACTGGTATAGCAGAAGAGTTAAAAATAATCCGCAATTATCATATTCATATTCTGATAAAGCTGCATTTGATCGGGAATGGTCAGTTAAATCAACTGATAATGTTGGCACTAAGTTTGATATTAAGAAGAAAATTATTTTGCTATTATTTGTTGCTGCCTTTCCAATTATGATTTGGGGCGTAATGTCACAAGGTTGGTGGTTCCCAGAAATGGCTTCATCATTCTTGTTCATCGCTATTATTATCATGTTTATGGTTTGTTTTGGTAAGGACGGTATTGGTGAAAAAGCAACGATTGATGCATTTACTAATGGTGCTTCAAGCTTAGTTGGTGTTTCATTAATCATTGGTTTAGCACGGGGAATTAATTTAATTCTTAATAATGGTTTGATTTCAGATACTATCTTACACTTCTTATCATCCTTAGTTAAAGGTATGAATGGTCCGATCTTTATCATTATTATGTTATTTATTTTCTTCATTCTTGGTTTTATCGTTCCATCATCATCTGGTTTAGCAGTATTGGCAATGCCGATTTTGGCGCCATTAGCTGATGCAGTTAATATTCCGCGTTATGTTGTAGTAATGGCTTACCAATTCGGTCAATATGCAATGCTATTCTTAGCACCAACTGGTTTAGTAATGGCTACTTTACAAATGCTTAATGTTAAGTACTCACACTGGTTAAGATTTGTTTGGCCGGTTGTGCTGTTTGTTTTACTATTTGGTGGTGGCTTATTAGTAACAGCTGTTATGTTAGCTTACTAATTAAAATTAATAAAAAATACGGCTCAGTAGAGCCGTATTTTTTATTTACAAGGGTAAATAATTCAGCATTAATAAATAATTGTTTAAAATGAAGATGAATTGAAAGGAGTAATCAATAATGCCTGAAAAAACAACTATTAAAATTGAGATTGATCGTGGTGTTAAGGAAGAAGCTGAAGCTGTTTTAGCTGGTATTGGTTTAGATATTGCAACGGCAACACGAATGCTTTTAAGACAAGTTGTGGTTGATAATGGGTTGCCATTCCGTTCACACTTAGATGATGATCATCATATTGATTTAAATAATTAACTTTTTAAAACGCTAACTTTCTAGTTAGCGTTTTTTTATGTCTTTTAAAATAAAAGCTCATTTTTAACGTATTTATTAGTATAATTTAATTACACTTTTTAAAATGAAAGGAATAATTATATGCAAATTACTGTTGTAACAAAGCGCACGCCGGCATTAATCAAACAATTATTAGTAATTTGGGAAAGTGCAGTGCGGGCTACACATCATTTTTTATCAAACGAAGCAATTAAAACAATAAAAACATATGTTCCTCAAGCTTTACAAGCCGTTGATGATTTAATTATTGCTCATGATAATGGGCACATCGTTGGCTTTATGGGGATTAGTAAGCAACGTTTAGAGATGTTGTTTATTAGTAATGCAGTGCGTGGTAAGGGAATTGGCAAACAGTTATTACAATATGGCATTAATCAATATCACGTTAATGAATTAACTGTTAATGAGCAAAATCCGCAAGCAGTGGGCTTTTATCAACATATGGGTTTTGTAACATATAAACGTACGCCATACGATGAAGAAGGTCAGCCATATCCATTACTTTATATGAAACGCTGAATGATGTTTTAATTAAAATAAAATGGAACATAGCAGTTCCTTGTAAAGAATAAAAAATAATAAAATAAAAAAGACTAACAAAAACGTTAGTCTCAAAAAATTACTTTTCGCGTGTCATTCGACCATCAGTAATATCATAAATTTGATCAGCAAAATGTTTTAGCCGTAAATCATGGGTAACAACAACAACTGCTTTGTGATGTTCATGAGCTAGTTGTGCCAATAATTGACCAACTTCTTCAACATGCTTTGAATCAAGCGCGGCCGTTGGTTCATCGGCTAAAATAATTGCTGGATCAGGATATAAAGCACGAGCAATAGCGACACGTTGACTTTGCCCACCTGATAATTGATCGGGGTATTTATTTTCCAACTCTTTAATACCTAATAGTGTAAGTAATTCATCTAGTTTTTGATTAGATAAATTACCGCTTTTTTTAACTTTATCAACTAATTTAAATTGTTCTTTAACTGTTAAATAGGGAACAAGGTTATATGATTGCAATACGAAACCAATGTGATTTAAACGTAATTTTTCCCGTGCTTTAGCTGATAATTCTTGCACATTTTGGTCATTAATCATTACTGTACCACTAGTCGGCGTTTGCAAACTACCCGCAATTGTTAAGAATGTGCTTTTGCCGGAACCAGATGGGCCCAAGATTAGCACTAATTGTCCTTGAGTAGCTTCAAAATTAACATCAGTTAATGCGTTAACTTTAGCAGTACCCCTCCCAAATGTTTTTGATACGTCTTTAAGTAAAAGTGATGTCATCTTATTTCCCTCGCTTAGCCAATAACTTTAATAGGATCAATCTTTAAAATTGCTCGAACTGGTAGAATTGCTCCTAAAACAGACATAATCATTAAGCCACAAGCCACCGCAGTCAATACCGGCAAATTGAATGTCATCGGTACGGCTGCTGGAATTACCAAACTAGTTAACCAAGTAAACAAAGCACCAATGCCAATACCGCTAACTACTAAAATCATTGATTGGGAGATGGTATTAATAACAAGCGTTTTAGCAGGAATACCTTGTGCACGTAATACCGCATAGTTAGGTAATTTTTGATTGGTAATAATGTATAAGAAAATGGCAATTACAATTAATGAAATAACCATTAAAAAGCCAATCATAAATTCAAAAGTAGTATTTTGAGCCGTATAACCAGGTAAATTTTTAATAAAAGTATTTACTGCATATGCTTTCAAATCACTATTATTTACTTGATAATGACGATCGCGTGATACTAAACCACTTGCGGCTAAATTATTATTCAAGTTACTAATGTTGTGCCAGTCAGATAAATTACCGTAAACAATAGGGGAGATGTTGATTTTGGCATCTTTTACAAAACCAACAATTTGGTACTTTTGTGTTAACGAATTTAATTGAACCCATTGTCCTAATCGGTAACCATCATTCATCATTGATGAGTCAACAACAATCTGATTAGGTTGATTAACTTTATGACCTTTGATTAAACGCATATCCTTATAAATAAATTGATTAGGTTGAATACCAATAAAAGTAGCTGACACATTACTATTATTATGGTGTTTAACTACCACAGCTGCTTGTCCAATCAAAGCGTCATCTTTACCTTGCTTTAATGAGTTTACTTGTTGTGTTGTTAAAAATGATTGACGCAAACTAACGTTAGCATCTTTATTCAAAACTACTTGATTAATTTGCCAAGAATCAATAGCACTAGTATTTTGACTAGAAAGGCCTTGCGCTAAACTAGTTAAAATAAAAATCAAATAACTAATTAACACGATCATTGCAATTACTAAACCGTAACGTAATTTTTCGTGTTTAATCTCTTTTAATGCTAAAAACATTAATAATCCTCCTTAAAAGGTTTAATAGCTTCTTGAAATCGTTGTAGATAAGTTGTTTGATGTGCTTTATCAATAAAAATATCACGTAAAGTAGCATGACTTAACGTAGCCAATACCCAAGCTTGTGTAGATAATCGTTGTTTACTAATATAATCAGGCAACATAACTTCATTATATTTAAAATGCATTTTAAATAAGTTAAAGTAATCATTGTTACTAACTTGATTAATAAAAGTAGTCATTTTATCTAGTAGGTAAGTAGGGTTTTGATAATTTGTTTTCGATAAATCAGCATGAATATCTGTCAACGCTTTTTGAAGTAAATATTGATAAGCATCAGTCAAATTATCAAAATATTGATAAAAAGCACCACGTGCAATGCCAGCATTTTTGATAATGCGTGCTACTTGGGCTTGTGCTAGCGGATATTGGGAAAATTCAAGTAGTAGTGCTTGGTTAATCCGTTGTTTTTTATCAGTATTTTTTAAATTTAGAAACGTTTTACTTGGCATGCCTGTTCCTCCTGATAGCAAACTGACACTGTGTAAACTTTCACAGCTTTGATTATATCTGCAAGTTGACACCGTGTCAATAATTTAACAAATATGAATTTGATTAACTTTTATTTTTTATATAGTAGTTATTAACAATTTATGATTATGTGATTAAATGGTAATCGTTATCAGTATCTACAAATAATAATGA
>JAHLFS010000035.1 GCA_018883675.1 Candidatus Paralactobacillus gallistercoris
GTACTAGGTTGCATTTGGGCTAAGAGTTGTTTGCCTGTTACCGTATGCATATATTCACTAATTTGTTGTTTAATTTTATCGTATTCTAACGTTTTTAAAATATCTTGTGCCATTAAAATTATCCTCATTAAAAAAGGACTGCACTTGTACAGTCCGTAAATAATATCTTATTTCAAAATACTATCAATCCACCATTGATGAACATGCGCACTAAAAAACGGCGTATGTTTAACCATTAATACGGCTAATGGTGAATGAGCTAACTGATTTTGTAATGCATTTACCGGAATTAACGCTAATAAATAGATAATAAAAAATAAACCGATATAAGTAACAATTACGCCTAAAATACCACCGGCAACTTTATTAAATGGTTGTTTAATATTTAAATAAGTCAAGCGATGCGCAAAAATCATCACAAAACGAACAACCAACCAGCCAACGAAGAGAACAAATAAAAACGAAAAGCCCGCATAAAAAGATTTATCGAGCGTTAAACCAGCCGTTAAATTAAAAAATGCAAATTTACTATTTAAAATAGCTGATGGATATGGCACAATCAGCTGAAATGTCGGCCACAACCCATTATAAGTAGCAATCGCAATAATTAATACCAAAGCATAAGCAACGGTATAAATTGATTCTAAAACAACACCACGACGACTACCGGCATAAAAGCCATACGCTAATATAAGTAAAATTACTAATGATAATAACATTAACTCACCTGATTACCTGATTGTGTTGCAGAATGTTCTTTTGATAGTTCTTCACACATTTTAAGTTTATCGGACACAGCATTAAAAGCTACTAAAATGGCAGCATCTTCTGCTGAAATTTTAGGAGAAAGTTTCTTAATCTGTGTTAGTTCATTATTAACAATTTGAGTAACGGCCGCCATACGTTCATCTGAACCGGGACCAACAATAACATATTGTTTGCCATTAATAGTTGCCTTATAACGACGTGCATTTGTTGTCATAATGATATCGCTCCATAAAAACTACTGTGTCTAATTTTATCATTAAAGTATTAATAAGTTCAATGTAAAAAAGAAGACGGTTAAATGCCGTCTTCTTTTTTATAATTATTTATTAATGTTATCGTCACTTAAAAACGTATTTAATACTTCTTCAACCATGTTCCATTCATCATCGTCTTCAATGGGATATAAATCACCTGAAGCAGTTGCGCCATTATCATCTGATTTGAATGAAAATGCTTGAATATCAACTTCTTCATCTTCAGCTGCACTAGCTGGATAAAGTAAAACATATGACTTGCCATAGTCTTCAGAATCAAAGGTAAACAAAACATTATATAATTCTTCATTACCTTGATCATCAACTAAAGTAATTTGTGAATCTTCATCAAAAGCCTTATTTTGCTTATTTTCTTTTGTCATATTTACACTCCGTTTCATTAACCTTGGCGCGTTAATTTACCATGTGCATCAAGATAATTTTGTAAAATAAGCACAGCAGCTAATTTATCGATTACTTTTTTACGCTTCTTTCGTGAAGCATCAGCTTGTTCAACAAGCATACGGGTTGCTTCTACCGTAGTTAAGCGCTCATCGATAAAATCAACCGGTAAATGAAAGCGTTGCGTTAACATTTCGCCATAAGCTTGTGATTTAGCAGCCCGCGGTCCTAACGTGTTATTCATATTTTTAGGTAAACCAAGAACAAAACCAGTAACTTCATATTGCGTCACTAATTGGGCAATCCGATCAAGACCATATTCTTGTTTATCTTCATTAATATGAACAATTTCAACTCCTTGTGCTGTCCATCCTAATAAATCACTTACGGCCACACCTACCGTGCGTGAACCGACGTCTAATCCCATTAACCGCATACTTATTTTTCCCGATCCAAGTAGTAACGCACTAATTCTTCGATGATTTCATCACGTTCATGCTTTCTAATTAAATTACGAGCATCATTATACCGTGGAATGTAAGCAGGATCACCTGATAATAAGTAACCAACAATTTGATTAATTGGATTATATCCTTTTTCTTCCAATGCTTGGTAAACTGTTTCTAAAGTTTCCCGCACATCTTTAGAATTATTATCATTGAAGTCAAAATGAACTGTTTCATCTAAACTACTCATAAGTCATCCCTACCTTATAAATAAAATCATCTACATTTTAATTATAGATTAATTAAATTCTTTTTTTATTATTTTTAACAAATTTAACAATAATTTATTGTTGTTGTAACCATTCCTTAGCTGCTTGTAAAGCTTGTGGTAACCCAGCTGGATTCTTACCACCGGCTTGAGCTAAAGTTGGTCGACCACCGCCGCCACCATTAATATGGCTAGCAATTGCTTTAATCAAGTCGCCAGCTTTAATACCACGTTTAACAGCATCATCACTAACAGCAACAATTAAATTAGCTTTATCATCATTAGCAGCACCTAAAACCAAAATATCAGAAACTTGTTTGGTCTTCCACTGGTCAGCTAATTGTCGTAATTCTTTCATGCTCTCAACTTTAATTTGTGAAGCAACCAATTGATAACCATTAATTGTTTCTACATTATCAAAAATTTGTCCAGCTTGTTGACTAGCTAATTTAGCTTGTAAAGCACTATTATCCTTTTGAACATCATGTAATTGTGCTTGTAATTGTGCTACCTTTTGTGGTACTTCATCTAATTTAGTTGCCTTTAAGCTTGTTGAAACTTGTGATAATAATTGTTGTTGCTTATCCAAAAATTCATAAGCAGCTTGTGATGTTACAGCTTCAATCCGCCGTACACCAGCACCAACACCACTTTCACTAACAATCTTAAAGATACCAATATCAGCAGTATTAGTAACATGGGTACCACCACAAAATTCAGCATTAAAGTTACCAATTTGAACAACGCGCACGCGATCACCATATTTTTCAGAGAACATTGCAATCGCACCCATCTTTTTAGCACTTTCAATGTCAGTTTCAACAGTTTTAACAGGAATAGCTTTCCAAATCTGTTCATTAACCATCCGTTCAACTTGTTTAAGTTGTTCGGCAGTTACTTGTCCAAAATTAGTAAAGTCAAAACGTAAATAATCTGGTTCCACTAATGAACCGGCTTGATGGGTATGTTCGCCTAAAACATTACGTAATGATTGGTCAAGCAAATGCGTAGCAGTATGATTACGCATAATTTTATGCCGATATTCTGCATCAACATTCAAAGTATAATGATCGCCTTTACGAAGGGTGCCTAATACTTCAACAGTATGCAAGTTTTGCCCATTTGGTGCATGCTGGACATCAAGAACACGACCAACAAGTTGCCCACTATCATTCTTAATTGTACCAATATCGGCAACTTGTCCACCCATTTCAGCATAAAAAGGCGTTTTATCAAAAATCATTAATGCTTTACCATCAGTTACTTGATCTTGTAATTGGTTATTAACGATTAAGTCGATTAATTCCGCATGATCAGTTGTTAGTTCAGTATAACCAGTAAAGATACTTTCATCTTTTAAATCAAGTAATAACTTGTTTTGTGAGCCCATTGATTGTTCATCAGTACGAGCTTGCCGAGCGCGTTGCCGTTGTTTTTCCATTTCTGCTTTAAAGCCGGCCATATCAACACTTAAGCCTTCATCTTTAGCAGTTTCATTAGTTAATTCAACTGGAAAACCATAAGTATCAAATAACTTAAAAGCATCATTACCACTGATTACCTTTTTGCCAGCAGCTTTGGTTTTCGCAATAGTTTGATCAAGTAAAGCCATGCCGTCACTTAAAGTTACGCCAAAACGTTCTTCTTCAGATTTAATAACTTTTTCAATGTAATCTTTTTGTTCCAAAACACTTAGATAGTAGCTTTCCATAATTTGCCCAACAATTGGTACTAATTTATATAAGAAAGCACCGGCAATGCCTAATTTACGACCATTTAAAGCAGCACGCCGAATTAACCGCCGTAAAACATAACCGCGACCTTCATTACCAGGTAATGCACCATCACCGATCGCAAAAGTTACTGCCCGCGCATGGTCAGCAATAATCTTAAAGGAAACATCATTATTTTCATCAGCGCCATATTTTTTACCACTCAAACGTTCAGTTTCGTTAATAATTGGCATAAATAAATCAGTTTCAAAGTTAGTTGGTGCATCTTGAATAATTGAAACTAACCGTTCTAAGCCCATCCCAGTATCAATATTCTTATGTGGTTGTTCAACATAACGACCATCTGGTAAATGATTAAATTCAGAAAAGACAATATTCCAAATTTCTAAATAACGTTCATTTTCGCCACCAGGATAGTTTTCAGGATCATCTTCAGGAACATTATTATACTTTTGACCACGATCAAAGAAAATTTCTGAATCAGGACCACAAGGGCCACCACCAATATCCCAGAAATTATCATCTGTTAAGACAATATGATCCTTAGGTAAACCTACTACTTCATGCCAAATACGGTATGTTTCTTTATCTTTAGGAAAGACTGTAACATATAAACGATGTGGATCTAAGGCTAACCATTTGGGACTGGTTAAAAATTCCCATGCCCACGGAATTGCTTCATTTTTAAAGTAATCACCAACTGAAAAATTACCTAACATTTCAAAGAAAGTTTGGTGACGAGCCGTTTTACCTACATTTTCAATATCATTAGTACGAATACTCTTTTGTGCATTAGTAATACGTGGGTTTTTAGGTACAACAGTACCATCAAAATATTTCTTTAAAGTTGCAACCCCGGAATTAATCCAAAGCAAAGTAGGGTCATTAACTGGAATTAAGGACGCACTTGGTTCAACATCGTGTCCTTTTTCTTTAAAGAAATCTAAAAACATTTGTCGGATTTGTCCGCTTGTTAATTTTTTCATGTTTTTGCCTCGTAATTTAAAAAATTAAGTAAAAAACACCGTTGCCACACAAGGACGCCAAAGCGCGGTACCACCTTGTTTGCAACGATGTTGTCGTTTACCACTTTTAAAAATTATTTCCGTTATTCATAATCAGGTAGCACCAAATGAATTTAAATAGTTCTTCTCACCCGTCGAACCTCGCTGTAATTTAAAAGCTCATCTAGCATGTCCTGAAAAAAGTCTGTATGCATTATTATAAAACAACTTATCAAAAAAACAAATAGGTAATTTATTTCCCACGTTTGCGGTTACGCCGCATTGCGGCTCGTCGTGCTAACTTACGTTTTTCAGCGGCATCACGGGCAATAGCTGTTTTAATTTTACGTTTGTAACCTGGTTTTTTATTCTTTTTAGCCTTTTTAACTAAACCTTTTAATGTTGGATCTAAGGCATTTTGTAATGGCTTACGCTTATCACGACGATTACGATCATGCGTATCAACAATTGTGCCATTAAAAATAGCTTTAGGCTCAAATTTAATACCCATTTTTTCTAATTCATCAATCCGTTCTTCTTCACCAGGTTCATAAAATGTTTCCGCAATACCGTGCATATTAGCACGTCCAGCACGGCCAACACGATGAATGAAAAATTCCAAATCTTCAGGTACATCATCGTTAATAACATGAGATACCCCTTCAATATCAATTCCGCGCGCTGCTAAATCAGTTGCAACCACATATTGATATTTCAAAGCCGCTACATCTTTCATAATGCGTTTTCGTTCACGTGGTTGCAAACCACCATGAATTTTAGCAACTTTTAATCCTTGTGCTGTTAAATAAGCATGAATTTCGTCAACCCGTTGCTTAGTATTTGCAAAAACCATGGCTAAGAAAGGATTGTCAATTTTTAATAACTGATAAATTAACTTATTCTTATCCCGGCCTTTAGTTGAAAACAACCAATTAGCGACGTTAGGACTAATAATGGTTTTATCTTTAATTTCTTCCACAATGGGATTACGCATATATTTTTTTAAAAATGGCCGTAATTTTTGCGGAATAGTTGCAGAGAAGACGAGCATTTGCAAATCAGCAGGTAGAATACCAGCAATACGATCAACATCTGGCAAAAAGCCCATATCTAAGGTCATATCAGCTTCATCAACAACAAAAACAGTTGCTTTATGAATATCTAATGCTTGTGAACGTAATAAGTCCAAAATGCGACCGGGCGTACCAATGACAATTTGAGGTTGATGATGGGCTAATTTTTCAACTTGGCGTAGTTTATCAGTTCCACCAATATAACTGCCAATGTGCACTTGTTGCGGTGCAAATTGCGCTAATTGTTCAGCCGTTTTGGTTAATTGAAAAGCTAACTCCCGACTTGGTGCCGTGATTACTGCTTGAACATAGTTAGCGTTAAGATCTAATTTATTAAAAATGGGCAATAAAAATGCATGTGATTTACCACTGCCAGTTCGTGATTGACCAACAACACTTTTACCAGCATTAATCATAGGAATAACATGTTCTTGAATTGGCGTTGGAGCTTTAAATCCTAACGCATTAATTGCATTTAATAAATATGGTTGTAAATTAAATTGTTCAAATT
>JAHLFS010000036.1 GCA_018883675.1 Candidatus Paralactobacillus gallistercoris
GATAATAGTAATTATATTTTCATATCATTGCGCAATGAGATAAAATAACAATAGTATTTAATTTATTGATATACGAATTTGCTAAAAAGAGGGATTAGTATGAAAATTGACGAGTGTTTAAATTATCAAACCCGCTTTTTCAACAACTTTAATCAAGCTTGGCAAAATCATTCTGATTTAATGCTATACAAGCAAATTGATAATACTGCGGAAAATTTACGGTTAGATATTAGTGAAGTACCCGGTTATATTCTGGCTTATGATCAACAAGCACAACAAGAATTACATGATTATTTACAAGATGGTTTAATTAAATGGTTAAAACATTACTTGCCATTTTTTGAAATCAACCACAATGGCGTTGTAATGTTCGGTAATTGGTATCATCGGCGGCGCTTTGGAGTATTAGATACATGGCGTCGTAAAATTGTACAAACAACCGCGGAAGAACAAAGTGTTATTCCTGAATTGGAAAAATATGCTGAAGATCCCAAAAATTACTTAGATCTTCAACTTAAGCATGCTCATAACATTATTTATGATGACGCTAATTCAATTAAACGGCGGATTAATGAACTTGAACAGCAAAACACTACTAACGATGAGCCAGCACCATCACAAACCCCTAAAGAAGAACATCCTGCTTCTTCTAATCGTTTAAGTAATTTATTTGCTAAATTAATCGATGATAATGAAGAAGATGAACATAAAAAAGCAGCGGATAATGAACCAAGTGTTCCTACCACTGCTAGTGGTGATATTCAAGCACTTCAAGATCAATATAGTGCTGCTTTAGCCGATGCTGATGAACGTTTTGTTGCTAAGAAACGAAGTATTCAAGTTGAAGCTGCCGTAGTTAATTATGAATATCGTGCTATTATGAGTGAATTTAGTTCATTCAATCAGTTTTTAAATGCACTTTTGAAAATGCCGCAAGCATATACTGAATACTTAGAATCACAAGAAGGTGCACAACACAATGATTAATTACAACCAACCAAAAATTCATGACATTATTGATAGTAAAGCGCCCATTAGCGATATTCACCGTGAAATCACTTCAATTTATGGCAGTGCTTTATTAAATTTAAATGATAAACCGCAGTGGCAAACTAATGCCGCTGCATTAGCAAATAATGCGGCTGAATTTGGACGCATTTTAATGAATAAAATTCATGAAATGTGCTGTAATGATGAATTAATTAGTAACAGTAATTTATTTGAACATTTATGGATGCAAACTGATATTAACGGTGCTACTCCACAAATCAAATTCAATTACGCTAATGATAAAAGTAGCAATATTTTATTATTCACAATTAATCACCCTATTGATCAACAAGGGCATTTACAAGCAGAAAATTTACCAACCATTTATGATATTCAACCAGCCGCTTTGCCACTAGATGATAATGATTACGCGGCCTTAATTCGTTTAATTAAACAATTATATACTGCTGATTATCACTTTAACACCGCCGTAGAAACTATCTTACAACCAGTGGATGGTTTAACTTTTAATACTGTGTTTCCACCTGTCCAGGCAATTAGTGCTAGTCAAGAAATTCATAGTAACGATGAACCAATTAGTTTAAAAGTTAATGTTGGTAGCAATGATATTGCCAACTACGAAGTAATGGTGAATGGCAAGAATATTGCTGATACTGGTGATGCGCAATTAACTGATGATGGTACTTTTATTTGGGAACGCGATAGTGATGATGATTTAGCTGATCAAACATTGACATTATCTGTTAATTATGTTTCAACTGATCATTTACCAGCTTTAGACGACTTATTCATTGCTGCTTCAATGAATGGTATTTTAATGCGTGCTAGTGATCAAGCTGATGAATATGAATTAACTTTACCAAATAACCAAATTTTAGGATTAACCATTAGCGCACCACGCCAAGCAATTCGGTTACATTATCCGGAACCAACTTTACATGTTTATGAATTAATTAAACAATATGATTTCTTAGGAGAATGGTTAAAAGGGGCTATCAAAAATTAATTGAAAAACAAATGGTAATTTTCATAATTATTACAGTAATTTATTCATATTTTTTTCATAGTTCTCCGGTAATCTATGAAGCATAGAAGTGAAGTTGCTTCCCAAACAACTTCGTTTCCAATACCCCAAAACCCAACTTTTTTCATTTTACTCCTCCAAAGTAATGAAAAATAGCTAATTCGACTACCCATCGAATTAGCAAACCCTTACTCCTTTTGGTCGTCGCATTTGCGACGGCTTTTTATTTTTACTTATTTTTCTTTTTTAAGCGACGGCGACGACGATAATCACTGACAACCAACCATACTATTGAAAAAATGGCAATTAAATAACCAATTACCCCGACTTCTGAAATTAAATGACCGGGATTAACCTCCGCCATTAATGATGAACCAATAATCAATGCTGCCAATACAATCGCAATCACCACCCGATTAACAAGGGTTTCTAACTTACTCATCACATTAGAACGATGCTTTAAATCCAAGGTTACTTGTCCTTGACCACGTTCAAGTTCATCCAAAACGCTTAAAATTTTGGTTGGTAATTTAATTCCCGCGTTTACTGCATCAATGCTTTGCATCATTGATGATGTCAACCATTCGCCATCCTTAGCTTTTTTTAACAAGTAACGCTTGGCAAATGGTTTAGCAACATCCATCATCGACATTTTTGGATCCAATGCCCCCACAATCGCTTCTAAAGTACTAAAAGCTTTTAAAAGCAAGGTTACATCAGGATTTACTTGTAAATTATTCCGGTGACAAATATCAATCATCTGATAAACCATTTTACCAAAGTCAATTTCGCCCAATCCCATATAAAAATACGGACGTAAAAATTGTCCTAATTCACCGCAAAAAGTTACTTCATCAACTTCACCGAGCGGCTCGCAAAGAGCTAAAACCGCGGTGCCAATCTGATAAATATCTTGCTGGTTAATGGCTAACAAAACGTGCGCGATATTTTTAATCAGTGATGGACTTAGATGTCCCATCATCCCAAAATCAAGATAAGCCAAGCGATATGGTGGTAATTGTTGTTGTTTATCAATAGTAATAGTGCTATCTAGCGGACCTACCCGATAATTATGCTGATATTTAGGAATTACTTGCGTTGTTACTTCATCATTTACTAATAAGAAATTACCAGGATGCGGATCAGCATGAAAGAAACCATCTTCAAATACTTGTTTTAAGAAATTTTCAACCAAAATGTGTGCAATATACTTACACTTTTGAGCCAATGCTGGATCTTGATCAAGTTTTTCATTATCAATTTGTTGTAAAAACTGGCGCATGCTTATCCCATCAATATATTGAGATACTAATACTTTTGGTGCGCTGTCTTGTGGATAAAATTTAGGTACTTCAATAATATCCCAATGATTATTTAATTGATAAAATTTTTCACTATTGGATAATTCAAGATTAGTATCTAATTCACTCAATAATGAACGGCGTAATTC
>JAHLFS010000037.1 GCA_018883675.1 Candidatus Paralactobacillus gallistercoris
ACTTAGTAATTAACGTTTATAAGATGAGGAGGGTCGTTTCATGCGTGTTAACATTACTTTAGAATGTACAGAATGCCATCATCGCACTTACTTAACAAGTAAGAATAAACGGCATAACCCAGATCGTTTAGAATTAAAGAAATATTGTCCAAATGATCGTCATGTTACTTTACAACGTGAAGTTAAGTAATTTTCATTAACTCCAAGCCATTAATTAGTGGTTTGGAGTTTATTTTATTATTCGTTAAGATTTAAACGCTTAATTTGTTTTTACAAATCACTTTTTTGTATAATCAGAAGGTATGGTTATGAAAACGCTATATGATGTACAACAACTCTTAAAACGATTCGGTACAGTGATTTACGTAGGTAAGCGCATTTGGGACATTGAACTGATGGACCAAGAAATTAAAGACTTGTATGAGGCACGTTTGATTGATGTTAAAACATATCGTGAAGCGCGCGTAATCTTAGCGGCTGAACATCATCGTGAAAAAATTAATAGTCTTAATGCGCATGATTTAGAGGAGAAATTTAAATGAATGATAAAAAACTAATCGGGATCGATTTAGGCGGTACAACGATTAAGTTAGGCATTTTAACTGAGGACGGCGATATTCAGCAACGTTGGAGTTTAAAAACTAATATTTTGGATGATGGTACACATATTATTCCTGATATTATTGAATCAATTAATGAACATTTACGCCTTTATCAAATGAAACCAGCACAATTTATCGGCATTGGGATGGGAACACCCGGATCAGTTGATCGTGAAAAAGGTACTGTTGTCGGTGCTTATAATTTAAGCTGGAAAACAACACAATATGTAAAACGTGATATTGAACACGGGACTAAGATTCCTGTTGCCATTGATAATGATGCCAATGCCGCCGCATTAGGTGAACGTTGGAAGGGCGCTGGTGATAATGAAAGTGATGTTACTTTTATTACTTTAGGTACCGGCGTTGGCGGCGGCATTATTGCTGATAATCACTTATTACATGGGATTGCTGGCTCAGCCGGTGAAATTGGTCATATGACGATTGATCCTAATGGCTTTGTCTGCACTTGTGGTAAACGTGGTTGTTTAGAAACCGTTGCTTCGGCAACTGGAGTAGTCCGTTTAGCTCGTTATATGGCTGAAGAATACGCTGGTGGTTCTAAATTGAAGAAAATTTTAGATGATGGTGATGAAGTATCTTCTAAAATTGTCTTTGATTTAGCTAAAAGTGGTGATCCATTCGCTAATATGGTTGTTAATAAGGTATGTTATTACTTAGGATTAGCAACGGCTAATATTGGTAATATTTTAAATCCTAAGTATATTGTGATTGGTGGCGGCGTATCGGCTGCGGGTGACTTTTTATTGCGCAATGTTAATCGTTATTTTCTTGAAAATGCTTTTCCTAATGTACGTAAAACGACTAAATTGCGCTTAGCTACGTTAGGTAATACCGCTGGAGTAATTGGTGCCGCGTCATTGGCCTTACAATTTAAATAGTTTATTAAAAAAGGTCGCATACTTGTGGCCTTTTTAAAATTAAATTGCAGCGTCATAATTTATGAGCTATGATAAAAAGTAATTATATAAAAAAGAGGTTAGGTTATGCAGTCTGCTAATTATAAAAAAGGAATGTTTTGGTCTGCAATGGCTTCCACGATGTGGGGGATTTCAGGCGTTATTATGCAATTTGTTTCACAAAATGAACAAATCCCAGCGACATGGTTCTTATCAGTACGTACCTTTTTTGCGGGTATTATTTTGCTAGCATTTGCTGCTATTCGCCAAAAGGGTCGTATTTTTGGTGTATTTAAATCAATGCGTTCAGTTGCTTGGTTACTTGCATATGCTGTTTTTGGATTAATGGCTAATTTGTATACATTTTATATTAGTGTTCAAACTGGTAACTCTTCAGTAGCAACAATTTTACAATATTTAGGACCATTTTTCATTTTATTAGGTAATTTGTTATTTAAACATTTAAAACCGCTCCGGAGTGAAGTAATTTCATTTGGAATTGCCTTAGTTGGTGTCTTTTTAGTTATTACTCGTGGTAATATTCATTCATTAGTTGTACCAGCTAGTGCTATTTTTTGGGGTGTCTTAGCTGGCGTTACTGCAGCATGCTATGTTGTTTTTCCACGGCCATTAGTTGAAGAAGGTAATTCACCAGTTGTTATTTTAGGCTGGGGTTCATTAATTAGCAGTTTGTTCTTTAATATCATGCATCCAATGTGGGTTAATGCTCCTCATATTACGCCAACATTAGTAATTTCAATTGGTGCGATTGTGATTATTGGTACGGTATTAGCCTTTTCATTGTTAATTTACAGTACAACTTTTGCACCATCATCTGCAGTAAGTATCATGGATGCTTTTCAACCAGTTGTAACTTTTATATTAAGTTTAATTGTCTTTCATATGCCATTTAATATTGTGGAAGCAATTGGGGCGGTCATTGTATTACTTGCCGTTTATGTCCTACAAAAAACTGAAAGTACACTCGAATAATTACTTGGAGATATGGTACACTAATATTACTGTGTTTATTTAGAAAGGGACTGGATTAGGATGATATTAGGTGCAATTTCACCATTTACATATGTTTTAATTGCTATTTTAATTGTATTGATCTATATGTTATTGCATTCATTTTATTTTTGGTTGCAACGGAAAAGTTTGGCTAAACTTGGTGGTCCTTTAGATGAAAAAGAATTCGAAACAACCATGCGTAAAGCACAGTTGATTGATTTACGTGAAAAATCAGAATTTGATCGTGGTCATATTTTGGGAGCCCGTAATATTCCGTATTCACAATTTCAATACAGTTATCAAGGCTTGCGTAAAGATCTGCCTGTTTACTTATATGATTCAGGAGTTAGTTTAGTAACGCGTGCAGCAATTAAATTACGTAAGAATGGTTATCAACATATTTATTGGTTAAAAGATGGCTACTTAAGCTGGAAGGGTAAAAC
>JAHLFS010000038.1 GCA_018883675.1 Candidatus Paralactobacillus gallistercoris
GATGATTTATCAAATTTTGTGTTTGTTTTTTAAATTTGTTCCAAGTTTGTTCTTGTTGATTAGTATTATGTTTGGGTGTACGATGCTTACTCATTATTAATACTCCTTAGTAATTTTTACTATTAATAACCTTAATAATTTGTTTAGTATTGTGCAAGTAATATTGAATTATTCGCTTTAAAAAGGGTAAAATAAATAATTATGGTTTTAAGAAAGGAGTAAGCATTTTTTGATTAAAACATTAGCAAAATCAATTCGTGAAAATAAGTGGCCATCAATTTGGGCCCCAATTTTAGTAGTATTACGTTCAATTGCGGGAACGATTGTGCCATTTTTAATGGGAAAGATGGTTGACAATGGCTTAATGGCTAAAAACATTCACTATATTATTACCATGGGAATAACGTTATTACTAGTAACGTTATTTGCAATGACATGTGGAATGTTATCAAGTTGGTTAGCCGGTAATGCAGCTGCCGGTTTTGCGCGTAATTTACGGCAAGACTTATATTATCATATTCAAACCTTTTCATTTGCTGATATTGATGCTATCTCTACTTCTGGGTTAATTACCCGCGTTACGACTGATGTTAATAATTTACAAAATGCTTACCAACGTTTAATGCGAATTGCTACACGTGCACCAATTGTTTTACTTTCATCAGCAATAATGGCTTTTGTTGTTAGTGTACGCATGGCGTTACTTTTTGTGCTTATTTTACCAGTTTTGATTTTAGGCTTGTACTGGATTATTCGCAAAGCACAACCATATTTCCATCAAGTTTTTAAACGTTACGATAAGTTAAACCAAGTAGTACGTGAAGATGTGCGTGGCATTCGGGTTGTGAAAACATATGTGCGTCAACAACAAGAAATTAATAAATTTAATCAAGCAACACAAAATATTTATGATGTTTTTACTAAAGCACAACGTACTATGGCTTTAAATACGCCATTAATGGAATTAGTAATTAATGGCACGATCTTACTGTTAATTTGGTTTGGCGCTAAGATGATCGTAGCGCATACATTAGAGCTTGGCCAACTGATTAGTTTGTTTTCCTATGCTATTTCTATTCTTTCTAGTTTAATGATGTTATCAGCTATTTTTAATCAATTATCAATGGCCCAAGCATCAGCACAACGGGTAGTTAGTGTGTTAAACATGCATAGTAAAATTACTTCGCCTGCGCATGCTTTAACAACTGTTGCTGATGGACGAATTGCTTTTAATCATGTTGATTTTAGTTATCAAAATGATCCGCATAATTTGCAATTACATGATATTAATCTTCATATTAAAAGTGGTCAGGTAATTGGGATTATTGGTGCAACTGGTGCGGGTAAGACGTCATTGGTACAATTAATTCCACGTTTATATGATGTTACGCGTGGTAGTGTTAACGTGGCTGGACATGATGTTAAGGAATATGATTTACATACATTACGTGATAAAGTTGCCGTTGTTTTGCAACAAAGTATGTTATTTGCTGGTACGATTAAAGAAAATTTACGTTGGGGTAATCCGCAAGCAGCTGATGCTGAATTGGTTGAGGCTTGTCAACTGGCGCAAGTTGATGATTTTGTTCGTTCATTACCACAAGGTTACGATACAATGATTGAACAAAATGGTACTAATGTGTCTGGAGGACAAATGCAACGGTTATGTATCGCGCGTGCTTTATTAAAACAACCACGTATTTTAATTTTGGATGATACTACGAGTGCTGTGGATACTAATATTGATGCGAAAATTAGACATTCATTTCGTACTGATATGCCAGATGTTACTAAAATTATTATTAGCCAACGTATTGCGTCAATTGCTGATGCTGATCAAATTGTTGTTTTAGATCATGGTCAAATTAATGGTTTAGGCACGCATGATGAATTAGTGCAAAATAATCCAATTTACCGAAGTATTTATTTATCACAAACTAAACAAGAAGGTGATCATCATGGCAACTAGAATCAAACAACGGGGAAAGTTGCGCGATGAATTGCCAACTTTAAAGCGATTATTACAAACAATTTTTAATAATCATCGGGGCATGTTAATTGTAGCTTTAATCGCGGTTTTATATCACGCATTTATTTTAATGGCTGAATCATTATTTTTGCGTTATTTGATTGATCGTTACATTGTTCCGTTGATGCATATGACCCATCCTAATTTTGCTAGTTTAGCATGGGTATTACTAGCAATGGCAGGTATGTATTTATTAGATGTTATTGCAGTAGCTGTATATATCCAATTAATGGTAATTATTGCCCAGAAAACCCAATTACGTATGCGAGAACAAATGTTTAAACATATGCAGGCGTTACCATTATCATTCTTTGATCGCAATGATTATGGCGATATTATGAGTCGTTATACTAATGATGTTGATACGTTAATGCAAATGATTTCACAAAGTTTGCCATCATTAGTAGTCGCGATTAGTAACGTATTATTTGTATTATTAGGTATGTTAACCATTAGTTGGCCATTAACATTGCTTTCACTGGCTATTTTAAGTTGTAGTATCATATATGTTCGTTTTTTAAGTAGTAAAAGTAATTATTACTTTAATAAACAACAGCAACAACTAGGACAAGTTGATTCATACGTTGAAGAAATGTTAAATGGTCAAAAAGTTGTTAAGGTTTTCTCACACGAAAAAGCTAACGAACGCCAATTTACGCAATATAATAACCAGCTTGGTCATGTTTCTGGTCGGGCTAATTCATTGGCAATGATGCTATTTCCTTTTATTGGTAATTTAGGCACAATTTTATATGTTTTAATCGCACTAATTGGTGGTTTTATGCTTGTTAAGCATATCACTTTGATTAGTTTAGGTGGTATTGCGGCGTTTTTAGAATTAAGTCAATCATTTGTACAACCAATTGCTCAAATTTCACAACAATTAAATGCCATTATTTTAGCTTTGGCAGGCAGTCGTCGTATTTTTGCTTTGCTTGATGAACCAGTGGAAGTTGATGATGGTACCACAACATTAGTTCGGGTTAATGAACAGAATGGACAATTACAAGAAACGAATGATTCACATGTTCATCAATGGGCATGGAAAACGCCAACAACGCAAGGTTATCATTATACACCGTTGCGTGGTTTAGTGCAGTTTAAACATGTTGATTTTAGTTATAGTAATGACCCGCATAATTTGCAACTACATGATATTAATTTGGTTGCGCAACCTGGTCAAAAGGTAGCCTTTGTTGGGGCAACTGGGGCTGGTAAAACAACTATTACGAATATGTTGAATCGTTTTTATGAAATTAATCATGGTGAGATTACTTACGATGGTATTAATATTAAGGATATTGCGAAAAACTCTTTACGACAATCGTTAGGTATTGTTTTACAACAGACTAGTTTATTTACGGGGACAATTCGTGAAAATATCCGTTATGGACGGCTTGATGCTACTGACGAAGAAATCATCGCTGCCGCTAAATTAGCTAATGCTGATGAATTTATTCGGCAATTACCGCATGGTTATGATACTGTGATTGATGGTAGTGGTAGTGATTTATCACAAGGTCAACGGCAAATGTTATCCATTGCGCGCGCCGCTGTGGCTAATCCGCCAGTAATGATTTTAGATGAAGCAACATCAAGCATTGATACACGTACAGAACGCCAAGTTCAAGCAGCAATGGATCATTTGATGAAAGGCAGAACTAGTTTTGCGATTGCGCACCGGTTGTCAACAATTTATAATGCTGACTTAATAGTGGTAGTCGATCATGGTCATATTGTTGAATTAGGTAACCATGAGCAATTGATGCAAAGAAAAGGCGAATATTATCAATTATATACAGGTTCATTAACATTGGAATAAAAAAATACGTTAGCTATTAGCTAACGTATTTTTTTATTTTAATTACCAAAAGGTGATGTTCTGACGCTAACAGGAATATGTGGTAATAATTCATCGATTTGTTCTTTAAGTTCATCAACACTATCGCAATCGATTACTAATTGTAGTTGCTGGCCATTTTTAGTAGCGGCAAGAACAACTACTCGATGTTTGCCACGTCGTGTTGTCATTGGAAACGGCATTAATGTAATTGCAGTAACATTTTTATAACTGACCATATGACGGCCGAATAAACCTGCAACAATTACACCGTCGGTTGCTAAGCCACTAACACCATTCATAATAATCACTAAAGTGATCAATGACATTAAAACAATGTATGCTTCACTGGTATTAGGAATAGCTAAAATTGTAATTGCAAACCCAACCATAATTACAGTAGAAAATAAACTATATTTACCCCGAACAATAATTTTGGATTGGCGATAAATTGATTTTAATGCATAAAATCCTAATAAGATATCTAGGGCAATGATTAGTATATCCATACTATTATTGACCTCCTTCTACATTGTATAACTATAACAAAAAAAGCATTAGCAATAAATAAAATAATTGCTAAAAAATAAAGGGAGTGTGGTAAAAATCACGCTCCCTCTTATTTTTTATAATTCTGATTATTGAATTTCGATATGAGCAGCAGTTGTTGCTTCGGTATCCTTTGGTAAAGTAATATTTAAGACACCACCATTATATGTTGCCTTAATATTCTTACGATCAACATTAGGAAGACGATATTGACGACTGAAACTACCAAATGTCCGTTCACTGTGGATAATATGTTTATTATCATCGGTGTCTTTTGTTTCGTTAGCTTTAGTTGCACTAACCGTTAAAATGTTGTTTTCATAATCAATTTTGATGTTGTCTTTCTTCAAACCAGGAAGATCAATTTTAACATCGTATTCTTTGTCGCTTTCAGCAACGTCAGTTTTCATAATGTCACTATCGTTATTAAAGATGTTGTGTGAAAGTGGGGCAAAGAAATTGTTTGCTAAACGATCAAACGCATCATTCATATTCATTAAATTATTGTTACGATTCATCATATCATTACTCATAAATCTTAAACCCCTTTCAAGTTCCTTTGTTCTTTACAATTTTTATAATAGTCAGAATTGGTCAAAGTGTCAACTAAAAACATTCGGAAATAAATTTTTTATTTTAAGTAATGATTTGTTCGGTAAATACGCGCTTTGATAATAAAGTAATACAATTAAGAAAGCAGTAAATTATGAAGAAGATGACATTTTGTTAAAAGTTAAAAAGCCATTGGTCAAACTTTGGCAATTATTATTAGTGTTTATTAGTGGCATAGTATGCGTAGTCGCTACTCATTATGATGCATTTTTGTATCATCAACCGGTTGGCGAAGTTGTTCAAGTATTACATAGTAAAACAACAACGGTACAAGATGAATATCAAAATACTGATCAACAAACTAAACAACAGCTTCGGTTACGTGTTTTAAACGGTTCTTATCGTGGTCATTATTTTACAGTAAGTAATACGTATACACGTTCAGGCGCATTGGATGTACCATACCATCGCCATCAACAAGTAATGATGAGTATTGAGCGAGTTAAAGGTAAACCCACAGCTGCAATTAGTAATCCGAAACGGGACACTAGTGTTGTATTTACTTTATGGTTGGCTATTACTTTAACATTATTATTCATGCGTTTTAGTGGCGTTATGGCGTTATTAAGCATAGGTATTAATGCGTTGCTATTTTATGCTGCAATTTGTTGGGATTTACATTGGAATGGTGCTAATGTACTTATGATTTTTGGTAGCTTGGCTGTTTTATTTGCTATTATGACATTAACCTTGGTGCTTGGTTTTCATAAAGCAACAATTATCGCCTTAACTGCGACATTA
Source organism: Candidatus Paralactobacillus gallistercoris (assembly GCA_018883675.1). Taxonomy (GTDB): domain Bacteria; phylum Bacillota; class Bacilli; order Lactobacillales; family Lactobacillaceae; genus Paralactobacillus_A; species Paralactobacillus_A gallistercoris. The sequence goes on from JAHLFS010000038.1 coordinate 5,772, forward strand.
GGCGGTACTTTTCTGGCGTTATTAATAGGAACTGGCATTATGAATATTACGCATGAAAAAAATATTTACTTTGAGGCAATGGCTTATGTAACGCAGTTACCACGACCGTTATTTCGTGCTGAAATTTTGTTAGGTTCGTTAGGCGCGGTAATGGATATTATTATGGATATGGTTGCTACTTTGACACAAGTTTGTCATGAACAACCTAATTTAAGTCATCGTCAGATTTTTATTACGGCGCGTCATATTGGACAAAGCATTATGGGACCATTAATTAATGTGTTATTTATGATTTTTATCGGCAGTACATTACCGATGGCAATTTTATACTTACAAAATGGTAATAGTATCGCCTATACATTTCATTTTGTGATGTCGTTAGGCATTGTCCAAAGTTTAATTAGTGGTATAGGTATTACATTAGCAGTATTACTAACAGAAATTTTAGCAAGCTGGTTAATGGGAAAGAAGGTAAATACTGATGTCAACCATTGAAGCCTTAGGTTTGGCGTTGTTGTTATTAATGATAATTGTTGGTGGTAAACAAGGTATTAAGTCTTTTGTAAGTTTATTAACTAATTTTTTGTTATTATGGTTAGCGCTACTATTAATTAAATTAAAGTTACCCATTATTCCTACCACGTTAATTATTGGAGCTGTTGTTCTAGCGGTAACTATTTATTTAGGTAGTGATAACATGCTAAGTGCCCAAACGGCTTTTGTTGCTTCTTTATTAGTAATGATTTTAGTAGCTTTTGTTATTGTTCCGGTTGAACATTGGGCACGGGTGCAAGGTTTTGGTACAGAAGATGCTGAAGAAATTGTTGGTTTTTCTTTACAAATTGGCATCCCGTTTTTACAAATGAGTATTGCTGCTGCTATTTTTAGCACTTTGGGAGCGATTGCCGAAGCCTCAATGGCGATTGCCACAGCTTGTTATACGTTAATAAAGCAAAATGAGCAGATGACGCCGCAACAGCTTTATCATGATGGTATTACCGCTGGTAAGGATATTATTGGTACAACGTTAAATACGTTATTCTTTGGCTTTTTTGGTGGCTTTTTAGCGTTATTTATTTGGTTTGTTGGTTTGCATTATCGGTGGGGAACAGTCATTAATGATAAAGTTTTTATTGCCGAAATTTTATTAATTTTATTTGCTATTATTGGTGTTGTGCTGACCGTACCAGTTACGGCTTGGTTAATGTCAAAACAATTACATGCGCAACAGATTGATAACAAGCATAATAAATGATAAATTGTTATCAGTTATCTTAATTATGGAGGTTTTACATGAGTACCTTTATTGACTTTGTCTTGCATATTAATGATCACATGGTCAACTTAGTTACTAATTTTGGCGATTGGACATATTTAATTCTGTTTTTAATTATTTTTGTGGAAACCGGCGCCGTTATTTTGCCTTTCTTGCCGGGTGATTCACTTTTGTTTGCGGCTAGTGCAATTGCTGCTGATAGTCGTTATGGTTTAAATATTTGTGCCTTTTTTGCCTTGTTTTTATTTGCCTGCGTGGCAGGTGATTCGTTAAACTTTTATCTCGGTAAACATACCGAACAACTATTATCACGTTATCAGTGGTTTAGTCGCTTTATCAGTCAAGAAAGCTTAGCAAAAGGACGGCATTTTTTTGAAAAATATGGTGCATTATCAATCATTTTAGCGCGCTTTATGCCAATTATCCGCACGTTTGTTCCTTTTGTAGCGGCTGGTTCTGGTTTTGAATATAAGCAATTTTTACGTTACAACTTAATCGGCTGTGTTGCTTGGGTAACCTTATGTTGTGGTGCTGGTTATTTCTTTGGTAATATTCCGTTTGTCAAAGAACATTTTTCAATGGTAGTGATCGGTATTATTGTTGTATCACTATTACCAGCAGTAATCGGCTTTATTAAAAGTCGGGTTAGTCGTAATAAAAATTAATATAATAAAAAAAGCGGTGATCATCACCGCTTTTTTTATTATGCTTTTACAGTTGTTTCGTCAGCCATGCGTTTAGCATGTGCAGCCAAGACCATTTTTAAAATGCCCTTAGCAACATTAGTATTCTTTAATAATGGACCATGTGAGTAGCAACCAATGGTATTTTTATAGCGCATACCTTCAGTATGATATTCGGGATTATTACCATTACCTTCAATCATCTTACCAAATGGCTTTAATATTTTAGTGTCATCAAAGTATGTGCAGCCACTGTGGTTTTCAAAAGCATGTACTCGTCCAAATTCGCAATCATATTCAGTATTACCAACCATCCGGTTTTTAGGATTAAAAATGGTATGGAATGGTAAAATATTTAATCCTTTAATGACAGTGCCATCAGCGGTTTTATAATAACTGCCTAATAATTGGTAGCCACCACATACACCTAAGAAAGGACGACCATCTTCAATATATTTGGCAATCGTATCACGAAAACGTGGAAAATCCTTAGCAACAACGGTCTGTTCAAAATCTTGACCACCGCCGAAGAATAAGAAATCATAGTCGAAAGCGTTAAAACTAGGTGTATCAATACTAATGTTATCAACTTGTACTTGATAACCTTTTTGTTTTAAAAAGTAACTTAAAATCTTAATATCACCAGAATCACCATAAGTGTTCATCAGATCTTCGTATAAGTAGGCGATCTTAATTAAATTTTGTGAATCGCTCATGAATATCCCCTCGTTTCATCTACGCTTATTATAATTGTTCTAATAATAGCACACAATTATTAAGTTAGTAATCTACGCGTGCTGTGAGTTTTAATTTATTCATAACTACGCTAAAATATAAATAATAATCAACGGTAAAGGATCGGTCAAGCATGTATTATTTTTTAAATACAATTGTTAATGAAGATAAATCTGGTATTGAACATGCTGAAATGAAACGCATTGCCATGTTCAAAGAACATCATGTACCAGCTAAGATTGTTACTAGGGATTTTTCATTAACATTTCATGATGTTATTCACCGCGTCGGTTTGGCAGATAGTGATGTTATTAATTTGTTTGACTTTTTTGGTGAATCAAGCGACTTTAAAGCACAAGCTTGTACAATTAATGATTTGCCCATTAGCGACAATTTGGAATTATTAGTTAATGATCAAGATCCACATGGTTATATGGTACGCAATGCGCAGCGGATTATTCAACGAATTGGCATGCGAGCACCTGATTACCAGCAAATTGAAGTGATTCGTACGTATGATGCTTTGGGACACTTAGCTAAGGCTGAATGGTATGATAGTCGGGGATTTCGTGCTTTAGAACAATTCTTTGATGCCGATGGTAATTTATTAAGTGAACAAGTTTATAATCCGCAAGGTAAGTTATATTATCAAACCTTTCATCAACGTTCACCATTTAGTAATCAAAAAATTGTGAACACGTTATACCGGTTGATTGATTGGCATGGTCACGATTATTCATTCAATGGTCAAAAAGAATTAACTCGTTTCTTTTATGACGAGTTAAATAAACAAAGTTCGCATAATGTCTTTATCGTTGATCGCACTATGGAATTAGCTTGGTCGGCTTTGCATATGCAAACGCCAGCCCTTAAATATATGCACTTACATTCAGCACATTTGAATAATCATGATGATATTTTGCATTCCACTTTGAACTTTAATTATGAATATGCACTTAATAATTTAAACAAGTGGGATGGTGTGATTATTCCAACGGCGCGCCAAGCTACCGATTTTAAACAACGCTATGGCAATGATGTACCGGTATATGTTATTCCCGTTGGTGTTGTGGCTGACCAACAAATTGCTAAACCACGTGTTGCTTGGAAACAACGTACCAAAGATGAAGTTATTATGGTAGCCCGTTTATCGCCGGAAAAACAACAAGATCAATTAATTAAAGCATTTAAAAAAGTAGTAACCAAATTACCTGATGCGCGTTTATATTTCTGGGGATATGCGAATGAGCATGAAGATAAACGGTTGCAAAAATTAGTGGCAGATGAACAAATGGAAAAATACGTATTTTTTAAAAATTATACGCGTGATATTGGTAATGTTTATGATCATGCGCAATTGTCCGTTTTGCCATCGCGAACTGAGGGCTTTTCATTAGCGTTATTAGAATCCCAAGCGCATGGCGTACCAATGATTGCTTATGATGTTCCTTATGGACCACAAGAAATTATTCATAATGATGAAGATGGCTATTTAATTCAACCTAATGATGTTGATGCATTAGCGCAAAAAATTATCGAATTACTAAGTAATCCTAATAAAGCAGCTACTTTTTCTAATAATGCTTATGAAAATGCTAAACATTTTAGTGCTACTAATGTTTGGCAAGATTGGTTACGCTTAATGCATGATGCTCAAGATAAGGTGACAGAATAATGATTTATTTTATTAATGAATATTTAATGGCTTGGAATTCTGGCATTGAACATGCTGAAATCAAACGTTTGCATATGTTTAAAGATGCTGGCATTCCCGCTAAATTAATTACTCGTAATTATGATCCATTAACAGCGCAAAACCGGGCAACGTTTGGCTTAGCGGCCGATCAGGTGTTGAATATGTTTGATTATTTCCAAGAAGCAACAGATATTAAATCACCCGGGCCTAATCAACCGAAGATTGCCGCGCTTAATTTAGCACCAGAATATAGTGTGATGCCGGGTGCCGACGTTAGTAAAGTATACGATGGTGATCAGCAAATTATGGCCGTGCACTTTGCGCCTGGTACCTATGGACAATTACATCAAGTTGATTATTTTGATGCCTTTGGTAAAGTTGTTCAAACAACTTTATGGGATTTTCGTGGGTTTAAATCACGTGATCAGTTTTATGGTGCTAATGGTGAATTAATTAGTCAAATTAGTTATACCCCAACTGGCAAACCTGTTATTCATGAATATTTTGCTCGTAATGATCAAAATCAAACTTATGTTTCTTTAATTGAATTAAGTGATTATCAAAATCAGCATTTGTTTTTTAATAATTATGATGAAATGTTTGCCTTTTTCTTAGCCGAAGTTGCTCGTAAGGATGGGCATGCGATTATGGTGGCTGATCGACCTGGTGTGGCTTATGAAGCGTTGTTAAACATGGAATATCATGACGTTAAACGCTTTGTAACTTTACCAACTGTACATACGATTGATATGCAAGATCCGGTTTATGCTAATTTATCAGGATTATATAATGATGTAATTGTTGAACGTGGTGATCAATTAGATGGCGTAATTGTGGCTACCGAACGTCAAAAAGATGATTTGACGATGTGGGAAGGTGGCGTACAACGCTTGAAAGCACCAATTCATGCAGCTAGTTTTGCGATTGTTCCTAACAAACAATTAACCAAAGAGCATGTTACCTTAGCGCAACGTACTAAACATAAATTATTAGTAGTAACACGCTTATTAGCTGATCGGCGTACTAGTGACGTAATTAATGCTTTTGCGAAGATTTTAAATCATTATCCTGATGCGACTTTGGATATTTATGGTTATGGTGATCAATTTGGCGCATTATCACAGCAAATTACTGAAATGAAATTAAATGGAAAAGTTACTTTAAAAAATTATGTAGTTGATTTAGCCCCGGCGTACGATGATGCCCAAATTTATATTAATGCCACTGATGGTGATGCTGAACCACTTGCGATCGCAGAGGCGCTAAGTCATGGCTTGCCAACTGCTGCTTACGATGTATTCTATGGTCCGCAGGAAATGATTACACAAGGTCGTAATGGTTATCTAGTGCAGCGCGGTGATATTAATGGCTTGGCACGTGCGGTTGAATTAATGATGAGTGATGATCAACGGTGGGAAAACATGAGTGCGGCTGCTTACCAACGTAGTCGTCATTTTAGTGAAAGTGCTGTTTTACCACAATGGGAGAAAGCGTTAGGAATGGCATAATAAAAAATGATCGTTCATATGAACGATCATTTTTTATTATCATGATGCTTTTTTTCAAAATCAAAATGCACAATTTCATCATTTTGCAAACGGTGTAATTGTTCCTTAAGATATGTTTGGCGTTTACTTAAACGTGATTTAAGATTGACTAATGCTTGTTGCTGTTCAATCCGGTGTTCCAGTTCAACTTTAATTTGTGCCTGTTGTTGTTCACGTGCTAAACCAGCTTGACGCAATTGTGCTAGTTCATCACTAACTGCTTGAACTTGTTGCTTTTGTTGCGCTACTTGTTCATTAATTTGTGTGAGCGTTTTTTGCAAATCATCCCGCATGTTTTGAGCCATACTTATTTCATAAGCAAAATGTTGTTTGAGAACTTCGTTACTAGCATCTGTTACCATTTTTTCTTCATTATCATCAATTTTATTTTGATAAATAGTAATGCGGGCATCAAGTTCTTTTTGGCGATTTAATAATTGTTGTAATTTTAATTGGTGCTGTGCTTGTTGAAACAATAAATCTGATTGTTGAGGACGCGTTGAAGCGGCTAAATCATTTAATTGTTCTTGCACTTCATTGACTTTATCACTTGCAGCGGTAATTTGTGGATCAAGTTCGTCAAATTGTTGGGCAATTAATGCTAAGGCATCTTTGATCTGATCGCTGTTAAGTGTTTTAAAATGGCGCTTAGTCATGTCGCTGCTCCTCCTCATTAGTTAGTATACAACAGTAATTAAAAATAATTAACGACAAACATGCATTACGGCAAGCAATTTTAGCATATTTATGTGTTTATTAAAAAACATTGTATACTATAAAATAATGATTTTTTAAGGAGTAGCACTATGGCATTATCATTTGTTTTGGGAAAAGCTAGTTGTGATCATCGTCAGCAATTAGTAATGAAAATTGCACAAGCTTATCAACAGCATCCGCATGATCATTTCTTTTATTTGGTTCCTAATCATATTAAATTTACTGCTGAAATTGATATCTTACGGCGCTTAAAACGGCAACTGCATGTTAACAGTGATACCTATGCACAATCACAAGTTCAAGTGTTTTCGTTTTCACGTTTAGCATGGTATTGGTTAAAAGATGAACCAATTATGCAACAACCTAATATTAGTGAGGCAGGCTTAGCATTATTAGTTAACCGGATTTTGCTAAAACACCAAAATGAGTTACAAATTTATGGTGGTGAAGTCCATCATGCCGGTTTTATGAATAGTTTGGTTACCCAACTGCATAATTTAACTACTGGTTGTTTTAATGCTGAAGATTTACAACATATTTTAATGCAACTACCACAAACTGGTACATTAACCCAAAAATTGCATGATTTAGCAATTATTAAACAGGATTTTGATGGTTATCGTTTACGCAATACGCATTATTTACTAGATGTCTTAAACGAAACCTTGCAAAATCCACGTTATCGTGCCATTTTAAAACATACTCATTTTTATATTGATGGTTTTGCCGATTTCTCAGCTCAAGAATTACAACTAATTACAACGTTTATTCATCATGCCGCGGATGTTACGGTTACATTGCCATTGGTTTTGGATGATGCAACTAAGCATTTTTTAACCACTGGCACTGGACAAACGTTATTTATGCAGCCAGCTCGTACTTATCAACGTTTGCTTCAAAAGGTAAATCAAACAACAACTAAAATTGATAATGCCCAAACAAGCATGGTAAATCCAGCTTTACAACGTTTGGAAGATTACTGGATCCAAGCATGGAGTAAATCACAAAATGAAATTACGACACCGCACACGATTAAGCATGTGCATGTTTGGCGTGCTGATAATCGTTATGCTGAATTACGTTATGTGGTTAAACAAATTCGTCAAGCCGTATTGCTCAAAGGAATGCATTACCGTGATTTTATTATCATGGCTCGTGATTTAACACCATATGAAAATATTATGCCTGCGATTTTTTCGCAAGCTGATGTACCATACTTTAATGACAAAGCACAAGTTATGCTTAATCATTCCCTAGTAAATTTTGTTAATGCATTATTATTGTGCTATCGCAATCATTGCCAATACCAAGACGTAATGCGCTTATTACGTAGTGAATTGCTAATTCCTTATTTTAAAGATGCTACTGATGAAGTAAAAACGTTACGCCAATATGTTGATGCCACTGAAAATTACGTATTAAAGCATGGTATCAATGGTAGTGATTGGTTACGCGATGATGATTGGCAATATTATGATCATCATGAAAAAATAACGAAGAAAGCACCGGCCCAAGTGCAATTTATTCATAAATATATTCAAAAATTATTACGCCCATTTATTAATAACATGCATGCAGCAACTACCAATCAAGCAGCATTACAAGTGCTTTATACTTTTTTGGATGACAATGGCGTTCGTTTACAAATGATTAAACGTTATCGGTATGAAAAAGAACAACAAAATGATTTACAAAAAGCTGATCAAGAAAAGCAAGTTTGGAACACTTTTAGTAATTTGTTAGATGAATTTGCCGAATTACTTGGCAATGAACCATTTGATATTGATGAATTTATTGCATTATTTAAAACTGGTTTTGCTAATGCTAATTTTTCACAAATTCCAGCAACATTAGACCAAGTTTTAGTTTCAGAAATGGGTGTGCAAGCCAATAATCACCAAGTTGCGTTCATTATTGGGGCAACTGATGATGTATTGCCACGCCGTATTACTGATGAGCAGCTGTTAACTGACTTTGATCGTCAACAAATTCAACCAATTTTGGATCATGATCATGATTTTGACGACAAATTTTTGCCAGAGGATCGTAATCAACAAATGAGTAATGAACCTTATTTGGTTTACCGGGCGTTAATGACACCTAAACAAGCTTTAATTTTTACTTATCCCCAAGTTGATGATGCCAGTGATGAAAAACAATTACACTTATCACCTTATGTGCAACAAATTAAGGATTATTTTGCATTACCAATTAAAACGATAGGGACAATCGCTAATAATGATGATTTGACCCAAATTGGTTCATTACGACAATCATTAAGTGATTTAGTAACTGTTGCTCATCAACAATTATTAACAACTAAAAATGTTAATACGCTTAGTTCTTTATGGTTAACAATTTATCAAATCTTATTGCATAATCCGGCCATGCACTTTTTGACTAAGCGAATTATGAATAGTCTTGATTATCAAAATATTCCGCAAAACCTAACGCAAGCAGTGGTTACTGCTTTATATGCTGATGAAGAAAAAGTAATTACTGATGATCATCAGCAATCAGTAACGGTTTTACCCACATCAGTTTCGCGCTTGGAACAATTTTATCGTAACAACTATGAGTATTTTTTACAGTATGGTTTAAAGCTAAAACCACGGGATATTTATACTTTGCAAGTAACGGATAGTGGTACGCTATTTCATAATGCTTTGCAGCAAATTATTAGTGAATTTGATAAGTATGATCCAACTAAAGTACAACAAATTTTTGAACAATTAATTAATGATGAACGTTTCAAAGTACTTAAACAAAATCAACACATGCATTATTTAAGTAATGCTTTATTGGCAATAATTAAGCAAATGTCACGGTTGATTTTATATCAAAATCAACAAATTGGGCTCAAAACGGTTGCTACCGAAGTGTCATTTAATAATAATCGCCATGATTATATTCCGGGAATGAATTGGCAGATTACTGATAAGTGGGGGCAAACTCATCATGTTCAAGTTAATGGACGTATTGATCGTATTGATGAAGTTAAAACCGCGCAACATAATTATTTGTTGCTAGTTGATTATAAATCGGGTGATAAAAAAATTAATTATGGGCTCGTTGATGCGGGATTACAATTACAGATGATGACTTATCTTGACGCGTTACAAAAAGGACTTGCGAATAATAATGATATTGTTGCTGGGGCATTATACTTACACTTACAAAATTACGTTTATAAGCCGAATGATTTGTCGTTAAAACAAATGTCAGCATCCCAAGTCAATACATTATTACAAACATTGCCAGTAACGACACAATTAGGAAAAAATCAGTATCAAGGCTTATTATTAAATGATCACGATGCTGAGTTATTGCATCACTTAGTAACTGATCAAGATCATAGTATGTATAAAATTAAGTGGACTAACAAAGGGGCTTTATCTAAAAGTGGTACTGATCCAACTATTTCCAGTCAGGATTTAGCTTTGTTATTAAAACATACCGAAGCGTTAATTAAAGAAGCCGTTACGCAAATTTATTCAGGACAATTAACCATTATGCCAGCGCGTTGGGATAACCACAAAAGAACGGCTTTACAGTACTCTGATTATTTGCCAATTTTGCAATTTGATAATGCACTTACTGAAAATCAATATCGTGAAATTGCGACATTATCACTAAAAGATTTGCTAGCCAAATTACGAAAGGAAGCTGATGATGATGACGATTCAACCAACGCCTAATCAACAAAAAGCTATTGACATTGATGGGTGTAATTTACTAGTTTCAGCGTCAGCTGGTTCTGGTAAAACCGCCGTTTTAGTGCAACGTATTTTAAGAATATTAACGGATCCACATGAACGAGTTAGTTTAGATCATTTGTTAATTGTTACCTTTACTAAAGCTGCCGCTAAGGATATGAAAGCAAAACTACGCCAAGAATTAACCCAGCGCATTGCTAGTATTCATTTAGATGCAGCAGATAATTCACGACAACGGCAATTACGCAGTCAACAAGACTGGTTAATTCAACAGTTACGTTTATTAAATGTAGCTGATATTACCACCACTGATGCTTTTTGTATGCAGTTAGTGCGCCGTTACTTTTATGTCATCGATTTGGATCCTAGTTTTCGTATGATGGATAATAATGAACAAATTTTGCTAAAACAGCAAGTTTGGGAAAATGTGCGTGAAGAATTATTTACCCAAGATTATCGACATGCTACCAATGATTTTATTCAATTAACTCGTAATTTTTCAAATGATCGGAATGATGATGGGTTATATAATGTTGTTCAAAAAATATTGAGTTACGCTGATGTACATCCCCAACCAGAAGAGTGGTTACGACAATTAGTAAAGCCATATGAAGTTGGTGAGCAACTAATGGCTAGTGAGATTTATCAACAATTATTGCCAATATTACAAGCTAATCTTCAAGATATTGCTAATAATTTACAATTAGCTCACGAATTATTAATGACGGCAGATGATACGGCTGCTTGGGTACAAAAATATCAAGCCGTTTTTGCCCAAGTACAACAGCAATTAGCTAATCTGCAAACACAATTAACTACGGGAACATGGGATGATTTACGGCAAATTATTAACAATTTGTACGTGCCTGCTACACCGCGTGATAGTAAAAAAGTTGATAAGATGATAACGGCACAATTAAAAATAGTAATTGCTAATATTAAAGACGCTTATAAAACACTGCAAAAATACTTTGTGTTGCCGGAAAAAACATTGCTTAATATCTCTCAAGATGCGGCTAAGTTAGTTAATGAATTAGTTACAGTTGTTATCAAATACCGACAACAATTAAATAATGTTAAGCGGCAGCGTAATATGGTTACTTTTAATGATATTGAACACTTTGCTTATCAAATTCTTCATAGTGATAAATATCCACAAGTAATTAAAGATATTCAAAGTCAATATCGTGAAATTATGATTGATGAGTATCAAGATACTAATGAGTTACAAGAAGCTATCTTGCAGTCTATTAGTAATCCTAAGCATGGCAACCGGTTTATGGTTGGCGATATGAAACAATCAATTTATGGTTTTCGACAGGCTAATCCGAAACTATTTCAAGCTAAACTAAATACTTATCAAACCCAACTTAATGCGCTAGCTCAACAACCGGATAATGGCATTAAAATTAATCTTGCTGATAATTTTCGTTCAGTAGCGGGCATTGATGCGTTTGTTAATATGATTTTTGCGCAAATTATGGATCAACAATTAGGTGGCAGTGACTATTTACACGACGGTATGCTGCGTTTTGGAGCCAAATATTACGACAAGCGCCAACATGCTTCAACTTATCCTGCAACGGAAATTATGTTGTATGATCCGCACCAAAATTCTGAGCAAAATACGTCAACAATGTTTGATTCTAAAGAAGAAGCGGAAGCCGTAATCGTTGCACGTAAGATTAAACAATTAGTTAATCATGATCAAATTTATGTTGATGGCAAATGGCGGCCACTTACCTATGGTGACATTATGATTCTGGCACGTAATCGGCATTATAATTTAGCTTTAACGGATGTTTTTGCACAAATGCATATTCCTATTCATGTTAATGACGTTGAAAATTATTTCCAAACTACTGAAATTCAAATTATGTTGGCATTATTGCAAATTATTGATAATCCCGATCAAGATATTCCGTTAGTAGCCGTTTTACGTTCCCCAATGTTTGCCTTGGGTGAAAACGATTTGGCTAAAATTCGAATTCATCAACGGCAAGGTAGTTATTATCAAGCTGTTCAGGCTTTTATTAGCGATAAGGCTACTGATAGTGATTTGCGAGCAAGTTTAACTAACTTTATGACAGTTCTTAATGATTTACGTGATTTTGCTAGCCATGAATCACTATCAACATTGATTTGGCATATTTATCAAGTAACTGGTTGGTTAGATTATGTAGGTGGGATGCCTAATGGGCAACAACGCCAAGCTAATTTGCATGCTTTATATGATCGCGCCCAAACATACGAAGATAATGGCTTTCAAGGACTATTTCAATTTGTTCAGTTTATCAAACAATTACAGCAAGAAAATAAGGATTTATCCGAAGCAGTTACTTATCAAGAAGATGATGCCGTTCAAGTAACCACTATTCATGGTAGTAAAGGCTTGCAAGCGCCAGTTGTCATTTTAATGGGATTGGAACATAAATTTAATCAAGAAGATTTAAACGCTAATACTTTAATTGATGAAAACGGCTTAGGAATTAAATATTTAACGCCATCCCATTTACGTTTGAATACGTTGCAGTATGAAGTTCAACATGAACGTATGAAAAAAGAACTAGCTGCCGAAGAAATGCGTTTACTATATGTTGCTTTAACCCGTGCAGAACAAAAATTAATCTTAGTTGGTGAGTTAGGTAAGACCTATTCACAAATACTTAGTGAATGGCAACAAGATACTGATGGTTGTATAACACCTTTACTACCACTATCATCACGTTTAAAAGCTAATAATTATCTTAAGTGGATCGGAATGAGTTTGGTTCGGGAAGCTAATTTTGCTGATCATCGGGAAGGGCATTTGTTAAATGATCAAGCTAACTTTGATGTTACCATTTTAACGCCAACTACTTTGCAAACTGATGAACAACAAAGCAATATTTGGCAAGTTTATCCACGTGGTAATAATGTGGCGCAGTTACATGCTTTAGCCGCACATAATGCGCCTTTTGCTGACCAAGCGACATTATTAAAGTTATTGAATGGAAAATATGCTAATATTCAAGCAACCATGACGACGGCTTACCAGGCAGTTTCTAAAGCTAAACAATACTTTGATGATCCTGATAATCAAAGCATGCATGTCATGCTGCCTGATCATCCGATTGCGTACAGTGCACAAGATAACAATAAGTTTCATTTTGATGATGATGAATTTGCTACACCACGTTTTATTGACGTAAACGAAAAACAACCATCACCATCTGTAATCGGAACAGCTACGCACTTATTATTGCAAAAAATTAATTTAGAACAACAACCAACACATGCGACCTTAGTACAGTTATTAACTGATTGTGAAGCTATGGGTATAATTGCTCCTAACGTGGCGCCATATGTTAATTTGTATCACATTTTACGTTTGTTTAATAATCAATTAGGTCAATTATTGCTTCAATATCCCAAGCATGTTCATCGTGAACAACCATTTGCAATGATTATGCCAGCAACGAAGTTATTTAGTCATTTAAATACTAATGAACAATCAGCAATTTTGATTCATGGGATTATCGATGGTTACTTATGTTTACCGAATAATGAAGTAATATTATTTGATTATAAAACTGACCGTATTACTAGTGAAAAATCTTTGCAAAATGCGCTCAGTCATTATCGCGGTCAATTAGCATTATATGCAGATGCACTAATGACAATGATTCCTAATGCTAATATTATCCATCGTTACTTATACTTTTTAGATATTGATGAATTAATTGATTTAAATCATCAATAAGCATGATTTTTTAATAAAAATGCGTTACGCTGAAGTAAAGATTGGAGTAAAAGAAGGCTTTAAATATGCGTAAAATTGATTTGTACATTGCCAAAAGTGTTGACGGGTATATGGCCGACAAAGACGGTAATATTAGCTTTTTACGTGGTGAAGGTCATGAACCGGGAATGGATAATGATAAGTTATTTGAAAAATTTTTCAAAAATATTGATATCGTGGTAATGGGCCGGCACACTTATGACAATATTGTTAATGAAAATACGCCTAATAGTTGGCCATGCGAAGGCAAAATTACTTACGTGTTGACTAGTCATCCTGGTGAAGATACGGAAGATATTATTTTTTATCATCATGATGCTTTGCAATTACTGCAAGATTTACGCGAAGGAACGGGTAAAGATATTTGGGTTGTCGGTGGACCGAAAGTAATTCATGATGCTATTAATGCTAATATTGTGGATAATTATTATATCTCAACCGTTCCTTTTATTTTAGGATCAGGTATTCGTTTATTTCGTGATAATATTGACGAGCCGATTTCGTTAGATTTGATTAAATCATATGCACACGATGGAATTATCACTTCACATTATGTGAAAACTATATAAAAAATACCGCTTGTAATTTTTACAAGCGGTATTTTTTAATTGTAAATAACTACTGGGGTACCTACTGCTACTTGTGGATATAATTGGGCCATGAAAGCAGGTGGGTTATTGACACACCCATGCGAACCATGTTGTTTGTACCAATCACCACCATAAGTAGGTTGCCATGGTGAATCATGTAAACCGACACCATTATAATTAATTGGCATCCAGTAAGCTACTGGTGAAGCATATGGTGTACCGTTATCATTTTTACCTTTTAAAACAGCATTGCGTTGTTTATCCCAAACATAAAAGACACCAGTTGGCGTTGCATCACCATTACTTGGTTTACCTGTAACAATTGGCGAATCCATGATTAACTTACCATTTTTATAGTACCATTCGTGCTGTTCTTTAATACTTACTTCGATATAAGTGTTCCCAATATCTTGTTTATCAGTATTGTAGCCTGAACCGGCAATAATTGGCGTGCGTGCAAACGATTTTCCTTTCATAATTTCCTTAATTAAAGCTTTGGTTTCTGCTTTAGGAAGAATACTCCAGCCATATGTTCCGCCACTAACTTTAACATCGCCTTCGTTAGTAGTGTGAAAAACGCGTTGCTTTTGATAAGTATCATATTTATCAGCTAATGATTGCACATAGTTATAAACTTTGTCGTAGTTAAGACCAACTTTGTTATGTTGATATTCAACCCAATCGTAAAGCTGATCATGCGTAATATTAATGTCATAACCGTTAATGTGATAAACATCATTTTCAGCAATGATGTTTTCCATTTGCTTTTTAGCAGCACGTAATTGGGATGAATTGGCAGTAATAGTTGGGGTGATGCGGTCATTTTTAACATTAATTGTGGTTTTGCCGGCTTGAATATCATTTTTAATAGTATTAACAACTTTACTAGCGACTAAAGCATTGCCATCTTGTGCTGGCTTAATTACTAATTGTTTATTTTCTTTAGCAATATAAGCGTTATGTGCTAAAGTTCGTCCCTTATTGATAGCAGTTACTTGTTTGGTTACGAAATTATTTAATTGGGTTGGTTGGAATTGAATAGCGTGATTTAGATCTTTTTTACTAATCTGTTCATGTTGATTAGCTACTAAAGTCCAAGGATTTTGTTGCTTTTTTAATTTAGTTAAAACTTGTTGAAATTCAGCACGACCGCCAACATCATTAAAACTAAAGTGAGCGATTTGGTGGTGATCTTCAACTAAAGTGAAGTGATTATTATTTAAGCTGTTTTTTATTTTTTGAGCAGCTGCTTGTGGTGTTTGTCCACTGATGTTTACGCCCAGAACAGTTGTATGAGGTAGGAAAGCATTTTGGTAACGAATAACATGGCAGGCATACACACCTAACAAAATAATGGCGCTAACTATACCAACAATGCCCCATTTTTTAGTGTTTTTCATGATAATCTTTCTTTCTATTCTACATAGTAATTAAA
>JAHLFS010000039.1 GCA_018883675.1 Candidatus Paralactobacillus gallistercoris
GAATAAAGTAAAGGAGTTGAAAAAATGCGTCGTGAGGATTTACATCATCATACACATTGGTGGCGTAACATTTTGCTAGCAATTATCGTGATTGCTGTGGTTATTTTCGGCGGTTATCATATTTTTTACTACAGTCAAGGAGTGAATAAACCACAACAAAGTGCTACTTCATCAGTAGCTAAGGTGTCATCAACTAAGCACACCTCATCTAAAACAAGTGCCGCTAAAGCAACTACTGATAGTAAAGATAAGAAAAAGACAACTGATGATAAGTATGCTTGGGATACTACTAAGACACAAAAACTAGCTATTTTTATGCGTAGTTGGGAACAAACTATGGGTCAGCAATATGTAGCAGGTACGCCAACACGTAATGTTAATTACTATGGCATTCAAATTCCAGCAGGATTAAGTACAATGAAAATTACTGTTAATAATCAAACCTCTGATTTGCAATGGTCAACTGATGGTAAGGGTAGTGGCTATCAAATTGTAGCAGCTTATACTAATAGTGCTACTGCGCCAAATATGAATGCAATTTTATACTTATTTGCTTTTCATGATGACAAGCCAATCGTGTTAGTTACCCAAACAACTAATGGCGACACTTTAGCATTCCATGCTACTAAGAACCAAGCTTTAGCTAATGGCTTTAAGGATATTGCTGCTGGTAAAACGCCAACAACTAACAATACTAATCAATCACCAGCAAGCAGTTCTGGTAGCATCGCGGTTAATAATGCAACTGCTAATACGGCTAACAGTACATCGCCAGCACAGAATAGCACTAATTCAACTTATTCAGTTAATAATTATCAAGCCAATAGCAATTCAGTAGCTCATAGTTATTATGGTAATCAAGCTACTAATAATTATGCTGCTAATGGCATTAATCGTTAATCTTAAAATAAAGATTATAGTGAACCCCAAATCGTAGTTAAGATTTGGGGTTCATATCGTTAAGGCAGTCTTTTTGATATTTTTGAACTATAATAATGATTGAAAAGAGGTAATGCTTTATGACGAATCGTGAACCACTACATGCATGTACTAGCATTTTAGTTGGTAAACAAGCATCAGCTGATGGCTCGGTAATGATTGGTCGCAATGAAGATTTTCGTGCTGCATGGCCAAAACACTTTGTTGTTCATCCAACAGCTGATATTGAAGATAATAAATATGTTTCTAATGATACTGGAGTAACAGTGGCTTTACCTAAACATCGTTTTAAGTACACGGCTACACCAGAATGGACTGATAAATACGGCGTCATTGAAGAAGATGGTATCAATGAGGAAGGCGTTGCAATGAGTGCCACTGAAAGTGCTTATTCTAATGCCCGTGTTCTTGGCTACGATCCTTATAGTGAACATGGTATTGTTGAAGAATCAATGATTACTATTACCTTACCATACGTTACTAGTGCTCGCGAAGGCGTACAACGGTTAGGCAGTTTAATTGAAAAATATGGTGCTGGTGAAAGCGATGGCGTTTTATTCGCTGATAGTGATGAAGCTTGGTATATGGAAATTGGTAGCGGTCATCATTGGGTCGCTAAACGAATTCCAGATGATGAATACGCTGTTGTTGCTAACCGTATTTCATTACAAGTAATTGACTTTGATGATAGTGATAACTATATGTATTCAACCGGGTTACCAACTTTTGCCCAAACGCACCATTTGTGGGATGGTAAACGTGCTTTTAACTGGCGTGATATTTTTGGAACTAATGATCATTTTGATCAAGTTTATAACACTGCGCGAGTATGGTCAGGACAACGTATTCTTACGCCAAGCGTGCAACAAGATCCAGAAGATTTAAACGTCCCATTTTCACGGAAACCTGATAAACCAATTTTCTTAGATGATGTTACTACGGTTTTAAGTGATCATTTTAACCATACTATTTATGACACGACGGGTAAACGGCCTGAAGCACATAAGTACCGGCCAATTAGTTTATCTAAAACGCAGGAATCACACGTTTTGCAAATGCGGCCTAATATGCCTAATGAAATTGCTAACTTACACTGGTTAGCTATGGGTGTCAGTGCCGAAAGTATCTATGTACCATTTTATGCAGGTATTACTGATACACCAGCTGATTATAAAGTTGGTGGACAAACATACACTGATAATTCTGCTTATTGGTTGTATAAATTAGCAGGCGTTTTGGTAGATGCACATTATCACAAGTTCATTCGTGATCTTAATAATGTTCAAAAAGATGTTTACAGTAAATTCTTAGGGAAGATTGCCGCAACTGATCAACAAGCATTAGCTGAAAGTGATGATGTTCGGCGAGCTAAACTATTAACAGATGCTTCATTTGCAATGGCTGATACTGCTCGTCAAGCTATTAAACATTTTATTGCTGATGTAATTACTAAAGAAACAGATTTATCGCCATTAACATTTACGACTGATGAAAATCTTTAGTTTAAGTTGAAATTTTAATTAAGAATGATGACGAGTTTTACGAAAAGTAGCGTAAAACTCGTTTTTTTAGTATATTCATAAGTGAGTATTAATTACAAAGAGGAATTGTCACAATGAAAGAATATATCATGACAATCGATGAAGGCACCACGAGTACACGGGCCATCATTTTTGATCATAGTGGTAATAAAGTTGCTGATGCGCAACAACCAATTTCACAATATTTTCCCCATGCTGGTTGGGTAGAACAAAATGCTAATGAAATTTGGGATGCAGTATTATCAACTATTTCTAACGCATTAGTTGAATCAAATATTCAACCTGATCAGATTAAAGGAATTGGGATTGCTAACCAGCGTGAAACTACCATTATTTGGGATAAAAAAACCGGTTTACCTATTTACAATGCTATTGTATGGCAATCACGCCAAACTAGTGATATTGCGCAACGCTTGATTGATGAAGGCTACACAGAAATGATTCATCAAAAAACCGGTTTGACGATTGATGCGTATTTTTCAGCTACCAAAATTCGTTGGATTCTTGATCATATTCCGGGAGCACAACAACGAGCTGAAAATGGCGAATTATTATTCGGGACGATTAATACCTGGTTATTATGGAAAATGACCGGTGGTCAAGTGCATGCAACAGATTATACAAATGCCAGTCGCACGATGTTATTTAATATTAATGATTTAAAGTGGGACGATGATATTCTCGAATTATTAAATATTCCTAAGAAGATACTACCAGCATTAACTGGTAATTCCGAAGTTTATGGTTATACGCAAAAAAGTTATTTCCATAATAGTTCCGTTCCCATTGCTAGTATGATTGGTGACCAACAAGGTTCTTTATTTGGACAACTAGCTTTACATAAAGGAATGATGAAAAACACTTACGGTACGGGTGCTTTTATTGTAATGAATACAGGTACTAAACCGATGTTTTCACGTCATAAACTACTAACAACGATTGGTTATGCCATTAATGGCCAAATTAATTATGCTTTGGAAGGTTCTGTCTTCATTGCTGGCGCTGCTGTCCAATGGTTGCACGAACAAATGAAATTGCTACGATCTAATTCTGAATCAGAGCAAGCCGCTTTTCGTTCCCATAACGCGGATGAAGTTTACATTGTACCTGCTTTCACTGGTTTGGGTGCTCCTTATTGGGATAGTAACACGCGTGGTGCTATTTTTGGTTTAACACGTGGGACAACCAGCGATGATTTAGTAAAAGCTACTTTGCAAGCAATCGCTTATCAAACTAAGGATGTCATCGAAACAATGGAAGATGATACTAATATTAAAATGCCGATTTTACGGGTTGACGGCGCAGCAGCACAAAATAAGTATTTAATGCAATTTCAAGCTGATATTTTAGATACTCCTGTTGAACGGACTGCTAATTTAGAAACAACGTCTCTGGGAGCGGCGTTCTTAGCTGGCTTATCAGTAGGTTATTGGAAAAATCTTGATGAAATTAAAGCCGTATTACAAATTGGTGATCGTTTTGATCCCCAAATGTCTGATGACAAGCGTAAACGCTTATATCGTGGTTGGCACAAAGCAGTTCATGCCGCACGCGTGTTTGCCAATGGCGATGACTAGTTTGTTGCATTAATTGCGTGGTTATGGTATAACATAATTAGTTAATGTATTTGGTTGAGTGAGCATCCTGTGCTCACTCTTTTTATTGCAGTAAATAATAAGCAAGGAGGCGGTGAATTGAGTACAGTTGTTGATACAGTGCGTAATTTGGTCACACCAATTTTAGATTCACTTCATTTTTATTTAGTTGATTTGGAATTTGTCAAAGAAGGGCATAGTTGGTATTTGCGTGTTTTCATTGATAAACAAGGTGGTATTGACATCGAAGAATGTGCCTTAGTTAGTGAACAACTAAGTGAAAAATTAGATAATCTTGATCCTGATCCAATTCCTCAAGCTTATTTCTTAGAAGTGTCTTCACCGGGTGCCGAACGGCCTTTGAAAAAAAAAGCTGATTATCAACGTGCTCTTGGTGAATACATTCATGTATCACTTTATCAGCCATTTGATGGTAAAAAGATTTATGAAGGTTACTTAGATGAAGTAACTCCAGAACAATTAACCATGACGATAAAGGACAAAACCCGGCGTAAACAAATTAAATTAAATCGTAAACAAATTGCGAAAGCACGCTTAGCGATTGAATTTTAATGTTAACGCGTAAAGAAAGGAAATAAAATCATGTCAAAAGAAATGTTAGATGCATTTGATACTTTAGAAAAAGATAAGGGTATCAAACGCGAAGTAGTGATTGAAGCCATTGAATCTGCTTTAATTTCTGCATATAAACGCAATTATGGTCAAGCACAAAACGTTGAAGTTGAATTTGATGAAAAAACTGGCGATGTCCATGTATATGCTGTTAAAGAAGTAACAGAAGAAGTTTTTGATTCACGTTTAGAAGTAAGCTTAAAAGATGCTTTAGCAATTAATCCTGCTTATGAAATTGGTGATAAAATTCGTTTTGAAGTAACACCAAAAGATTTTGGTCGGATTGCTGCCCAAACAGCTAAGCAAGTAATTATGCAACGGATCCGTGAAGCAGAACGTTCAATTGTTTATAATGAATATAGTCAATACGAAAATGAGATCGTTCAGGGTGAAGTTGAACGTCGCGATAATAAGTTTGTATATGTAAACTTAGGTAAAATTGAAGCTGTATTAGGCCGTAATGACCAAATGCCGAATGAAACTTATGAACCACATCAACGGATTAAAGTTTATGTAACTCGTGTTGAAAAAACACCAAAAGGACCACAAGTATTTGTTAGTCGGACTAATCCAGGCTTAGTAAAACGATTATTTGAACAAGAAGTACCTGAAATTTATGATGGCACCGTTGAAATTGTTGCCATTGCACGTGAAGCCGGCGACCGGACGAAGTTAGCAGTTCGTTCTAATGATCCTAATGTTGATCCAGTTGGTACATGTGTTGGTCAACAAGGACGTCGCGTCCAAGCCGTTGTTAACGAACTTAATGGTGAGAATATGGATATTGTTGAATGGAAAGAAGATCCATCTGATTATATCGCTAACGCTTTGAACCCAGCCCAAGTAATTGCTATTCAATTTGATGAAGAAAACGAAAAAGCATGTACAGTGATTGTTCCTGATGACCAATTATCATTAGCGATTGGTAAGCATGGACAAAATGCTCGTTTAGCTGCTAAGTTGACTGGTTATAAGATTGATATTAAACCTGAAAGCGAAGTTGAATTCGTGGACGATGACGATATGACAGAATTAGCAGATGGCGATGCTAAAGAAGAATTAACTAATGATGTAATGGCCGATACTGACGATCAGGAGTAAAACAATGATGAAAAAGCGCAAAATTCCAATGCGTCGTGATATCATTTCTAATGAAATGAAACCCAAGCGTGAAATGGTGCGCATTGTTAAAACACCAGATGGGCAAGTAGTGATTGATGCTACTGGCAAAAAATCAGGCCGTGGTGCTTATGTATCCCTTGAACCAACATTAATCCAAAAAGCACGTGATAAAAAATTACTTGACACGGCTTTAGGAATTAAAATTGCTCCATCATTTTATGATGAGTTATTTGCCTATGTAGATCATCAAAAAGCACGACAAGAACTATTTGGAAAAAAATATTAATGATAACATTGACACAGCAAGCATTAAACTTAATTGGCTTAAGTTTACGTGCTAAGCAACAAATTTCTGGTGAAGCTTTAGTATTACAAGCTATTCGGCAGAAAAAAGCTAAGTTAGTATTATTAGCTAACGATGCCGGTAGTAATTTACAAAAAGAAATTACTAATAAATGCCACTATTATCAAGTAGCATTGAGTAATACTTTGAGTACAGCGCAACTTACCCAGGCTATTGGTAGGCCGCGTACAGTAATTGCAATTACTAATGATGGCTTTGCTAAGAAATTAATAACATTATTAAACGCATAATTGCGATTTTTAGATAAGGAGCGTGAAGATATGGCGAAAAAACGTGTTTATGAATTTGCTAAAGAACATAACATTTCTTCAAAAGCTTTAATTGAAAAAGCTAAAGAACATGGTATGGATTTAAAGAGTCTATCGAGTATTGATGACCATCAAGAAAAGCAACTGATGCAATTATTGCCGCATGACAATAATACTGATAAAAAGCCAGTATCTCATGCAACACACCATATTGATAGTAAAAATGGTAAAATGAAAATTTCACGGCGAGCAATTCGTCCACAAACTAATAATACACAAAATAATATGAAGAAAAACGAACATAAATCATTTAACGACAAACGTAATTACAATCAAAATAACCGGCGTAACAATAATAATCGTTCTTTCCGGAATAATAACCAAGCACGTTCTCATGAAGAACAAAGCACACACCGGATGTCAGCAATGGAACGCGCACAACAGTTAAAACAAGCACAAAATGCAGCACAACAACGGGCAGTAACGCGTGAATTACGTTATCGTGATCGGCAACAAAACCGTAACAACGAACAACGTAATGAACATAATAAGAGTACGCGTCCAACTAATAATAAGCGGAAGTTTAATAACAATAATGCAACGCGACCACAACGTGTTCAACATAATAGTAACAACCATTACAATCGCAATAATCATGTTACTATTCCAGCTGCACCAGTTACAGCACCACAACCAGTAAAGAACGATTCACGTGATCATAATATGCGTCGTAATAGTAGTTACGATTATCAACAACGACCAAAATTCAAGAAGAAGAATAAGAAAGGTCGTAAACAAGAACGCGCTGCTGAAGTAGCAGCTAAAAAAGCAGTACCACAACGTAAGGAACGGCCATTACCAGATGTATTACTTTACACTGAAGGTATGAATGCTCAAGATTTGGGTAAAGTATTACACCGTGAACCAGCTGAAATTGTTAAGAAATTATTCATGTTGGGAATTATGGTTAACCAAAATAAGTCATTAGATGACGATACCATTGAATTGCTTGCTACTGATTACGGTATTGAAGCTAAGAAGAAAGAAGAAAAAGATATTTCTGACTTAGATAAAATCTTCGATGCTGAAATGCATAATACTGATCATTTAGTAGCACGACCACCAGTAGTTACTGTTATGGGTCACGTTGACCATGGTAAAACTACATTATTGGATAAATTACGTAATTCACATGTTACTGCCGGTGAAGCCGGTGGTATCACTCAACATATTGGTGCTTACCAAGTTAAGTTAGATGGTCGGATCATTACTTTCTTGGATACTCCAGGACATGCTGCATTTACTAACATGCGGGCACGTGGAGCTGATATTACTGATATTGTTGTTTTGGTAGTCGCTGCTGATGATGGGGTAATGCCACAGACCATCGAAGCGATTAACCACGCCAAAGCAGCGAAAGCACCTATTATTGTTGCTATTAATAAGATCGATAAACCAGGTGCTAACCCTAACCACGTCATGGAACAATTAAGTGAATATGAATTGATTCCAGAAGACTGGGGTGGTGACACTATCTTTGTTAATATCTCAGCTAAGAAAGGTACTAACATTGATGAATTATTACAAATGATTTTACTTGAAGCTGACATGCTTGAACTTAAAGCTGACCCTGATCAAAAAGCGGTTGGTACTGTTGTTGAAGCACGTTTGGATAAAGGTAAAGGTCCTGTTGCTACTTTATTAGTTCAACAAGGAACATTACACGTTGGTGATCCAATTGTTGTTGGTAATACTTTTGGTCGGGTACGGGTAATGACTAATGGTCATGGTCGTCGTGTTAAAGAAGCATTACCATCCGCACCAGTTGAAATTACTGGTTTGAATGATGTTCCTCAATCAGCTGATAAATTCGTTGTCTTCGATGATGAAAAATCAGCTCGTGCTGCCGGTGAAGCGCGTGCTAAACAAGCATTACTTGCTGAACGGAATCACGCTAAACATGTTACCTTGGATAACTTGTTTGAAACAATGAAGGAAGGCGAACTTAAGGAAGTTAACGTTATTATTAAAGCTGACGTACAAGGCTCTGTTGAAGCTTTGGAAGGCAGTTTACAAAAGATTAACGTTAAAGGTGTTCGCGTTAATATTATCCATGCAGCAGTTGGCGCTATCAATGAAAGTGACGTTACCTTAGCATCAGCAAGTAACGCTATTATTGTTGGTTTCAACGTACGACCAACACCAATGGCTAAACAACAAGCCGAAACTGATCATGTTGATATTCGATTACACCGGGTAATTTATAACGTTATTGAAGAAATCGAAGAAGCTATGAAAGGTATGCTTGAACCTGAATATACCGAAAAAGTTATTGGTAACTTAACTGTTCGTGAAACTTATAAAGCATCTAAAGTTGGTACGATTGCTGGATGCATGGTTGATTCCGGTAAAATCACGCGTGATAGTAAGGTTCGCTTGATTAGAAATGGCATTGTTATTTATGAAGGTGAACTAGGTAGCTTAAAACGGTTTAAAGACGATGTTAAGGAAGTTCAAAAGGGCTTTGAATGTGGCTTGACGATTGCTAACTACAATGATATTAAAGTAGATGATCAAATCGAAGCATATGTCATGGAAGAAGTACCAGTAAAATAATTTAAAGGAGCACATCCATTATATGAAACATCGAATTGGCCGTGTTGAAGCACAAATTCAACGTGAAGTGGATGATATTTTGCTTAAACGAGTTCGTGATCCGCGTTTAAGTGGAGTAACGATCACTGGCGTTGAACTTACTGGTGACTTACAACACGTAACGATTTATTATAGTATCTTATCTGAAAAAGCAAGCGATGTTGAAAAAGTCCAAGCAGGTTTGGATAAATCAAAGGGACTAATTCGTCGTGAATTGGGTCAACGGATTCGCTTGTATAAGATTCCTGATATTACGTTTAAACAAGATGAATCAGTTCGTTATGGCGAACACATCGATGAATTATTACGTAAACTACATGAATCGGAACGATAATAACAAAAAAGACCATAGTTAAATGCTATGGTCTTTTTTGTTATGATGCGTATTAAAGCTAAGAAACAAGCTGCATTATGGCAACGAATTGAACAACGAGTACAACTGTTAAATAGAATTCACGAACTTAAAAAATTGGCTAAACATGACCAACAATTAGCTAAAATGCTTACTGAACTAGATCCTAATAATATAGATATTGATACGTTATTAATGGCACTTCAAGAAAATAATAATTCTTAAAAAAATTATTACTATATTTTTAATCAATCTTTGTAAATTATGGTTATAACTAAACATGGTGATGAAAAATGTTATGGTTATTACCATGGTCAATTGCATTATTTTGTATTATGATGTTATTTGGTCTTTAAAGTAGTTGGCAAACGCGTTAAATAACGTTAAAATAAATTTGTTACGTGCCACTGTGGCGGAATTGGCAGACGCGCAGCGTTCAGGTCGCTGTATGAGTAATCATGTACAGGTTCGAATCCTGCCAGTGGCATTGAGAATATTAGTGATAAATTTTTATAAATCTTCATAGATATTGTTAAATCAATGTTTATGAAGATTTTTTATTTTTCTTATTCGTATTATTTTTGCAAAAATAATGTCGTATGGTATTTATTTTAAGTGTTTATACGTTTATACTTCTTCAATTAAAGTACATCATAAAGTAAGTATACGGCGAATTGCTAAAAGATTGAGAGTATATAACTAATAAGAACGAGATAATTATAATTAATGGCATAACTTCGAATATATTTATAAATAATTTTTATTTACAAAGTAAACCAAAATTATATCTGTCTCTTATACACA
>JAHLFS010000040.1 GCA_018883675.1 Candidatus Paralactobacillus gallistercoris
GTATGCTTGATTATTTAATCATTTTTCCTTTATACATTGATTTATTTAATCTGCACCTACCAATGACATTATTTAAAATGATAATCGTAGTTGTCATGCCATTTAACTTCATTAAAAGTGGCTTAATTAGTTTTTTAATAATGTTCATTAGTAAACATTTAACTTGTAAAAATATTTCATGAAAAGGAAGGCTTTTTTCTTGCTAAATAAAACCAAGTTTCTATAATGAAAATTGAAAGAGGTTAATATTATTCTTTCATGAAAGGATGTTTAATTATGGAAAAGAAGTCAGATTTACTTCGTTTAGTTGAAGATGCAGGCGACGATCTTGTATCTGAATTATACTCAGATGAAGCCGTTTCAAAGCGTATCGATGATTTCCATGCTTCACATGAAGATCCAACATTAGATGAAGAATACTCATTCTTGATTGCTGAAGCCCGTGACTTTAGTGAACAATTAATGTATCGTATTCTTGAAAAATTAGACGATGCAGGTTATTTAAACAAGAAAATCTAATTTAAACGAATAAAAAAATAAGCCTACGTATTACGTAGGCTTATTTTTTATTACTTAATTAATGTTTGGGCAATCATCATCACACCCATTAAGATAAAGAACCAATTAAGAATTGTCTGCAAAACATCGTCATTAATTTTATTAGCATATTTAGCCCCAACTGCACCACCGATTACGGCACCAACTGTTAAAATTAAACCATATAGTAAGTCAACATGACCATGAATAGCATAACCAATTTCAGAAGATGTGGCCGTAATGGCCATAACTAAAGTTGAAGTACCTACCGCAACGTGCATTGGATAATTTAAAATAAAAATCAATGCCATTAAGATCATTACGCCACCACCGGCGCCAAAAATACCACTAATTACACCAATACCTAAACCAATTAAAATTGAAACAAGTATTTGTTGCCATTCATGTTTAAAATGTAATGGTTGCTTAGGTTTTTGTTCATGCTTATGCTGTTTACGTAATGACATTACCCCAGAAAGAATCATAAACGCACCGAATAATCCTGATAATGTTGCTCCCTTAGTGTTATTAGCTAAAGCAGATCCAAACTGTGCGCCAATTACCGCCGCTACCGCAATCCATAAGGCTGATTTCAATTCAACATTGCCTTTTTTATGATATGAATATGAAACTACCAAAGAAGTAATAATATCAACAAATAAACTGGTACCAATTGCTGTATGCGCATCAACATGAAATAGCATTGATAAGGCCGGGACAATTAAAGTTACTGCACTAGCTCCCACTAAACTAGTAATACTACCTGTAATTAATCCGATTATAACTAATAAAAAATAAGACATTAATCTTTCCTTCCTAATTACAATAATAAGTTATACCTTAATCATTTTATAACATAACAATTACTATTAAAATTAATTTACCATTAAAGACAAATTATTATAGATAAATAATTAAATTATTATATAATAATAACAATAAGAGTGTTGGCTAAATGGTAGAAAGGACTTACGCTAATGTTTGCACTATTTTATAACTTGCCAACAGTAATTTATGCAATTAATGTTTTTTTAATTATTATTGCCGTACAACACATGGTTCATCATCATCCCGCTAAAAAAATTTGGATTTTGGTTGCGTTACTCTTTTTTGCGGCAAGTGTTTCTTTATTTATTGCTAAAAATGATACAGTTAAGGGACGCGAAAGCAAACAGTTATACAAGTTTTATAACCAACGGAGTGAATCAATCGTTATGAACCAAGAAAAGATTAACGAAAATTTTAATCCTATTATTCCTAACCATGATTAGAATAAAGTTAATTAAGATTTTACATATAAAAAAAGATGGTAAGTAAAAAACTTACCATCTTTTTTTATTAATTCTAATTAATTATTTATCAGCTGTTTGGTTAGTAGTTTTTTCATCATCGTTATCTTTACGTTCACTGATAACTAATTCACCGTTATCCATGTCAGCTTGTAAATGCTTAATGTCAAGATGATCAAGGTAAAAGTCAGTGATTTTATCACGGATTTGTTGTTCAATTACCCGCCGTAATGGCCGTGCGCCCATGGCTTCGTTGTAACCTTGTTCAATCAAGTAATCCTTAGCATGATCGCTAACTACCAAATCAATACCCTTCTTAGCTAATGTTTGGTTAACTTCATTAAGCATTAAGTTAACAATTTGTTTCAAGTCTTTCTTGGTTAAGTGTGAGAATTCAACAATCGCATTAAACCGGTTCAAGAATTCAGGCCGGAAGTATGGGGTTAACTTCTTAATAATGTCCTTGTCATGTGTGTCATCTTTACCGTCAAGACTTTCATTACCAAAGCCGGCATTAGATGTAGCAATGATAACGGTATTCTTAAAGTTAACCGTATTACCTTGGCCATCCGTTAAACGACCATCATCTAATACTTGCAATAATAATGTGATTACTTGTGGATCCGCTTTTTCAATTTCATCAAGTAAAACAATAGAATATGGTTGCCGGCGTACTCGTTCAGTTAAAGTATTACCATTATCATTGTAACCAACGTAGCCAGCAGTAGTACCAATTAACTTCGATACAGCTGTCCGATCAGAGTATTCAGACATATCTAACCGAATGATTGCATCCTTGCTGCCAAACATTTCATAAGCTAATTGTTTAGCTAATTCAGTTTTACCAACCCCAGTTGGACCAACAAACAAGAATGAGCCGATTGGCCGGTTGCCTTCATCAAAGCCAGCCCGGTTCCGCCGAATAGCCCGGGCAACGGCTTCAACAGCTTCATCTTGACCAATTACTTTACCCTTTAAACGATCACCTAATGTCCGCAAACGTTCAATATCGCTAGCACCCATCTTTGATACAGGGATGCCAGTTAACCGTTCAACCGCTTGGGCAACATCATTAACTGTTGCAGTTGCTTCTTGTTTCTTGGCACTGTTATCAATTTGATCTTGTAAATCCTTAGCTTTTTGTTTAGCTTCAGCTGCTTTATCATATTCTTCTTTGGCAGCGGCATCTTTTTGCGCTTTCTTAGCATCAGCAAGTTCTTTTTCTAATTGCTTAACATCAGTTACCGGATGTTTAGCAGCTAAGTGAGCGGCAGTCATATCAAGTAAGTCGATGGCCTTATCTGGTAAACTCCGTTGTGGAATATACTGAATTGAATAATCAACCGCTGCTTTTAATACATCATCTGGCAATTTAACATTATGATGTTTTTCATACAAGCTACGAATACCTTGCAAAATTTTGAAAGTATCATCAGCACTTGGAGCATTGACAGTTACAGCATTAAACCGCCGTGCTAAAGCAGCATCTTTCATAATAGTATTACGATATTCATCTTGGGTTGTTGCACCGATAATGGTAATTTCACCACGTGATAAAGCTGGTTTCAAAATATCAGCTAAGCCCTTAGAACCACTGTCACCACCGGTACTACCAGCACCTAAAATTTGATGGATTTCGTCTAAGAATAAGATAACATTGCCGGCTTTTTTAACTTCATCAATTAACTTTTGAACATTTTCTTCAAAAGCACCCCGGAATTGTGTACCGGCTTCAAGACTAGCAATATCAATACTAATAATTTCCTTATTCTTGATAGCAGCAGGAACATCACCGTGAACAATCGCTTGGGCTAAACCTTCAACTACGGCTGTTTTACCAACCCCGGCATCCCCAACTAAAACCGGATTATTCTTAGTCCGCCGTGATAAAATTTCAGCTGTTTCTTGAATTTCTTTATTACGACCAATAACTGGATCTAAATTACCTTCCCGGGCTTCAGTAGTTAAGTTACGACCTAACTTAGCTAACATTGAATCCTTACCAGGACCTTTCCCTTTACCAACTGGTTGATTATTATCATCAGCTGGTAACTTACCAGTTTTTTGATATTCAGCTAATTCTTCTGGCGTTACTTCCCGGCCATTAATTAAATAATGCCGTTCAGAATTCATGCCATTCATACCACGCATTAATTCATTAAATAAATCATCCATGTCACTTGAGAATGGATCCATATTTTTATTCATATAAATTATCCTCCTTGCGATCACGCTTCTACTATTATTGTAATCAGTTTTAGTAAAAATGCTCATAAAACGCCTTATTTTTACTAGTTATTTTTTAATATCAATGTTTTCGTAATTAATTACATTAATATTAAAAATAACTTACCAACTTAATCTTATACTGATAAAAGCACATTAAATTGAGGTAAAAATATGCAATTTGGCGTTATGGGCATCATTTTATTGATAGTCGCAATTATTGCTTTAATTATTTGGCACTATCATCATCAACATAAGTTAGCCCCATTATTATTTATTATCGGTATTTTTTGTATCATGATTAGTTCATTAGCCTTAATGATTTCGGTTATTAACTATACTAATCAAATTTATCTCTTCTAACATATTAGGCAGCCAACTATCTTTTTTAATTAATAAATGTTACTATTAGTTAATCGGAGTAAAAATAGGGATGTTTTAATATGTTATTTACAATATTAGGCTTTTTATCGATTGCTATCGTCGTTATTATTTCATATCGCTTGATTAAACACCGCAATGTATGTTCCAATCATTTCATGATTTTCCAAGATATCATTTGGACTGCCATTGCCATTATTTCTTTTTGTGCGCAATCATTTACACGATACTAATTATTAAGTTAAGATACAAAAAAGCTTCCTTATTAATAAGGAAGCTTTTTAATTTATTTATTAACGTTTAAAAGCATCTTTCATTTTATCGAAAAAGCTACTATCTTTTGATGATAACTTTTCACCACCAGCAGCGGCATAGGCTTGTAAAGCTTCTTTTTGCTTACTATTAAGTGAACGTGGCGTTACAATTTGCACTGTAACTTTTTCATCACCATTGCCACTACCATGCAAACGTGGTGCGCCCTTGCCGCGTAAGCGGAATGTCGTATTAGTTTGGGTGCCACTTGGAATTTTTAACTTAACTGGACCATGTACCGTATCAACTTCAATTTCATCACCTAAAGCAGCTTGAACGAAACTAATTGGTACTTGCAAGTAAATATCGGCCCCATCACGTTCAAACTTATCACTCTTCGCTACACGGAATACGACAAATAAATCACCGTATGGACCGCCATTCGTACCGGCTTCGCCTTGGTTAGCTAACCGCATTTGTTCACCATTATCAACACCAGCTGGCACTTTAACTTTTACTGAATGCCGCTTATTAACACGACCAGTACCATGGCAAGTTGGACATTTATCTTTAATTTCTTTACCTGTACCGTGGCAAACATCACAAACTTCACGCGTCATCATTTGACCAAATGGCGTATTCCGTTTTACTTCAATGTAGCCACTACCATGGCATTTATGACATGTTTCTGGTTTAGTACCTGGAGCAGCACCACTACCATGGCAAGTTTCACAAATTTCTTCACGATTATAAGAAATCGTTGTTTCTTTACCAAAGATAGCTTCTTTAAAAGTTAAGTCCATGCGATATTGTAAGTCAGCGCCCTGACGTGGCGTATTAGCTGTTTGTTGGGCACCACCGCCACCACCGAAGAATGAACCAAAAATATCATCAAAGCCGCCGAACCCACTAAAGCCGCCTTGGCCACCAAAACCATTGAACCCGCCTTGACCAAAACCGCTTTGACCATCACTAAAGCCATATTGATCATAACGGGCCCGTTTATCGGGATCACTTAAAGTTTCGTAAGCTTCATTAATTTCCTTAAATTTTTCTTCAGCACCTGGTTCATGATTCAAATCAGGATGATATTTTTTAGACAATTTACGGTATGCTTTATTAATTTCATCGGCACTAGCATCCTTACTAATGCCTAGCACTTCATAATAATCGAGCTTTTCGGCCATATTTGCCTCCCGTTAAATTTTTTCTTTCTCTTATTGTAATGCACTTTATTAAAAAAACCAAAGTCATCGTAGACTTTGGTTTTTTAAGATAATTAATACAAATTAATTATTTTTTGTCGTCGTCGACTTCCTCAAAGTCACCATCAACGGTATTGTCATCGTGCTTTGATGCATTATCGTTGTTAGTTGTACCAGCTTGGGAGCCAGCTGCTTGTTGAGCCTTTTGAGCTTGTTCATACATCTTAACTGTTAAGTCTTGGATGATCTTGTTCAAGTCGTCGCGTTTTTGTTTCATTTCTTCAAGATTATTTTCTTGTTGAGCTTTCTTCAATGCTTCCTTAGCATCTTGTGCTTGTTTGATTTCATCTTCAGAAACTTTACCTTTAAGTTCATCTAAAGTCTTATCAGTTGTGAAGAGTAATTGATCAACGTCGTTACGTAAATCAGCTTCTTCTTTCTTCTTTTGATCGGCTTCAGCGTTTTCTTCGGCTTCCTTGCGCATCCGTTCGATTTCTTCATCAGAAAGACCGGAAGAACTCTTAATGGTAATCTTTTGTTCTTTGCCAGTTCCTAAGTCTTTAGCTGAAACATTAACGATCCCGTTCTTATCAATATCGAACTTAACTTCAATTTGTGGAATACCACGTGGTGCAGGTGGAATATCCGTTAATTGGAAGCGTCCTAATGTTTTATCATCAGCTGCCATTGGCCGTTCACCTTGTAAAACGTGAATGTCTACGGCTGGTTGATTGTCAGCTGCTGTTGAGAATACTTGTGATTTACTTGTTGGAATCGTCGTGTTACGATCAATTAACTTAGTAAATACACCACCCATTGTTTCAATTCCCAATGATAATGGAGTTACATCAAGTAAGACAACATCCTTAACATCACCACTGATGACACCGCCTTGGATAGCAGCACCTAAGGCAACGGCTTCATCCGGATTAATGGAATGATCTGGTTCTTTACCAGTCCATTTCTTAACAGCTTCTTGAACTGCCGGAATTCGTGTTGAACCACCATTTAAGATAACTTTATCAATATCATTGATTGTTAACTTAGCATCTTTCAAAGCATTTTCCATTGGAATATGTGTCTTTTCAACTAAGTCAGCGGTTAAACGATCAAATTCAGCACGTGTTAATGTCTTTTCTAAGTGTAATGGACCATTAGGGCCAGCAGAAATAAATGGTAAGCTAATTTGTGTGCTGGTTACTCCAGATAAGTCTTTCTTGGCTTTTTCAGCAGCGTCTTTCAACCGTTGTAAAGCCATCTTATCCTTAGATAAGTCAATGCCGTTTTCTTCTTTGAAGCCTTTAATCAACCAATCCATGATTGCTTGGTCAAAGTCATCACCACCTAAGTGGGTATCACCATTAGTTGATAATACTTGGAAGACACCATCGCCTAATGACAAGATAGATACATCAAAAGTACCACCACCAAGGTCGTATACTAAGATCTTTTCATCCTTATCAGTCTTGTCCAAGCCATATGCTAATGCGGAAGCAGTTGGTTCGTTAATAATCCGCTTTACTTCCAAACCAGCAATTTTACCAGCATCTTTAGTAGCTTGCCGTTGAGCATCATTAAAGTAAGCTGGTACAGTAATAACAGCTTCAGTAACTGGTTCACCTAAATATTCTTCAGCAAATTTCTTAATGTATTGTAAAATCATTGCTGAAATTTCTTGTGGTGTATATGATTTACCATCAACAGTTACCTTGTAATTAGGATCACCCATGTGACGCTTAATAGAAACAATTGTGTTAGGGTTAGTGATTGCTTGCCGTTTAGCAACTTCACCAACTTGAATTTCACCATCTTTAAATGCAACAACAGATGGTGTTGTGCGACTACCTTCTGGATTAGTGATAATCTTTGGTTCGCCGCCTTCAAGAACAGCTACAGCAGAGTTAGTTGTTCCTAAGTCAATACCAATGATTTTTGACATAAATTGCACCCCTTCGTAATTTTATATTTTAAATGATTAATTTACTATTGTGAAACAATTACCATTGCCGGACGCAAAACCCGGTCTTTTAATTGATAACCTTTTTGTAATACTGCAACTACCATGTCAGCTTTTTGGCCTTCGGCAGCCGGTGCAGTTTGCACTGCTTGGTGGAAGTTTGGATCAAACTTTTCACCTTCAGCTTTAATTTCAATAATGTCATGGTCCTTAAGCGCTTTATTCAAATTATCATAAACCATTTGAATGCCCTTCTTTAATTGGGCGCCACTTTCATCATTAACTTCTGTGGCTAAAGCGCGTTCCAAATTATCAATAACTGGTAAAACATCCTTAGCTAATTTTTGACCATCGTATTTTAATAATTGTTGCCGTTCTTTTTTAAAACGTTCATTCATATTACGATTTTCAGCAATAGCACGCAAATACTTATCATTTGCTTCATCTAATTGCTTTTGAAGATCAGCAATTTGCGCTTGTGCCGCTGCTAATTCATCTTTTTGATCAACATGTTTAGCTTTATTGTTGGTCTTAGTTGTTTTAGCAGTTGTTGATTTAGTAGTTTTTTCTTGGGCCACTTTTTGCTTAGTCTTATTATCTTTAGTAGTGTGCTTTTCTGAACTCAATGTCACACCCCTTTTCACTAACGTTTAGTTAATCTAAATGCATATAATAATCATTCAAACGTTTTGCCAATTCACCGCGCAATGCATCCAGTAAACCAATAATGCGTGAATACGGCATCTTGGTAGGACCTAATAAGGCAACCACACCCTGACCATGTTTACCAACATCGTATGATGCAGTAATTAAACTATAATTATTCCACCAATCATTAGTCATCTCCGGACCAAGATGTACATGAATATCAGAGTGTTGATCAATATCTTCTTGATCATCACGTAATAAATTCGTAATACCCTGATCATGATCAAGCACATTATATAACGAACGTAATTGTGATAAATCAGTATGATCAGCATAATTTAACAAATTCATGCGACCACCAACATAATAACGTTGGTGAACTAACCGCGTAAGAATGTCATCAAATACATCAACAAAACCTTCTGGCGAAGCAATATACTTCATAAAAATCTGCTTTAACTTACCATTGTTAAGTTTCTGATTTACTTCAGTAATTGGTAACCCCACTAACTGATCGTTAATGACCCGAATTACCTTTTCAATCTCATCACCACTAACATCAGGTGGTAAGGCAAAAACTTGATTTTCAATAGTACCAGCATTAGTTACAATAATTGCCATTACTTGTTGATCACCTAATGGGACTAAGCGAAAGCCTGTTAAACGGGCTTCGGCTGCATTAGGTCCCAAAGCAATTGCAGTGTAACTAGTTAAGTTAGACAAAATATTTGCCGATTGTGCAACAATTTCATCCAGTTTATGATAATTACCATCAAATGAATGCTTAATAGTAGCCACATCAACTGGTGAAGCCGTTGGTTTGATAAGATGATCCAAATAGTACCGGTATCCAGTAATAGTGGGCACCCGTCCTGAACTTGAATGCGTCTTTGCAATCAGATGTTCTTCTTCAAGATGCGCCATGTCATTACGAATAGTTGCGGAACTAACTTTAATTGGCAAAGCTGCCATTAATGTTTTTGAACCAACCGGTTGACCAGTTTCTGTGAACAACCGAATGATGGCTTTAAGAACCAGCAATTGTCGTTCAGTTAACATCTGATCACCTCTTTTTAGCACTCGGTATCTTTGAGTGCTAACAATTATTAGTATAACTAATTATCATTAAAAGTCAACATTTGTCAAAGTATTTTTTACTATTTATTTGTCAAATCTTTTAAAGCCTGTTGAGTACTATCTAGTAATTGATCGTATAAGTTCATTTCAACTAATTTATCAGCTAAATGCGCAATGTCAGTTAATTCATTATAGTAACCTTTGCCACCAGCAACATAAAGTGGCGTAATACCTTCATCTAACATACTAAACATTTGTCCCATGTACTTAGGATCAATATTAATGCCCGCATTTTCAAAACCGCCATTCATATAAAGCGAACGTTGATAATTATCAACATCTTTAGAAGTAATAATGCCAACTTCATTGCCTTCGCCAAGTCGTTTAATGTCAGTATTAATTTTGTCTAAAACTTCTTCAATATCCATAACTAAAAAGCCTTCTTTTTCTCATTTTCTTCTTTTATGGTACGTTATTACCTCTCAAAAAGAAAGCACGCTAATAAAAAAAAGCTTGCGAATAGCAAGCTTTAATATTCCTTAGCAATTATTTTAAAGTAATGGCGGACATCAGTTTCATCATGATGTAGCTGAGTAATCAAATCATCAACGTTAGCAAATTTAATCTCATCACGCAGATAATGATACCAGCGAATTTTGACATGGCGATCATACAAATCACCATTATAATCAAAAACATATACTTCAACACTTAAAGGATGATTACCAAAAGTAACATCATGACCAACTGATGCCATCGCATGATGCCATTGATTATCAAAGAAAAGTTCAACAGCATAGATACCAACGCCAGGTAATAATTGTTGTGCATCGCTGACAATATTAGCAGTCGGAAAACCTAATTGGCGTCCACGGGCATCACCATGGACGACAATCCCGCTTGTTTGGTAACAATAACCCAAGCGTTGATTAGCCAAATCAATTTTGCCAGTAGTAATTAACTGACGAATTTGTGATGAACCAATTTTATGATGATCGTAATCATCCTTAACACAAGGTACCGTAACCACCGTGAAACGATCATGTGCTAATTGCGGTAATGTATCCATATTAGCGAGTGCGGGATCACCAAACGTATAGTCAAAGCCAGCTACAACGACTTGTGCATGTAAGCCGATTAAGTACTGATCAACAAACGCTTGTGGCGTTAACTGCGCAAATTCTGGTGTAAAATGCACAATATATAATAAATCAACGCCAAATTTTTTCATTAATTCAATTTTACGATTACGTGGTGATAAGTATAAATACTCATTAGCCGGCACCCCATGATAGACAACAGCCGGATGTGGAGTTAATGTCATCACTGCCAACGGTAATTGGCGTTGTTGCGCAATTTCTTTAGCGCGGCGAATAACTTGCTGATGAGCGCGGTGAACACCATCAAAAAAACCAGTGGCTAAAACCACATCAGGATAATGCTCTTTTTTATTAAGCGGTGGATAAATATCAACAACTTGAATCATTATTTGTCACTTTCATAATTGACCCCGTTATTTTGCAATAACATGATCATTGGTTTGTAATAGTTAGGCTTAATCCGTTGATAGAGCGCTTTAACATTGCCCGCATACAGTAAGGTAACAACATTGGCATCTGTAGTAGTTAAGCGTAATGCCGCTCCATTACTAACACGCAACCATTGTTGTTCGGTTAAAGTAACCTGTGGATATTTAACTAGCACTTGCCGTAACGGCCAAATCACTTGTGAACAACGGTGTTCTTTAACAGCAGTAGCTAATTGCGCTAAGGTAACCGTATTGGCAATCGTGAAGCCACCACTTGATTGACGGGTTAATTGCGACATTACCGCAGGTACATTTAATTTTTTACCAAAATCAACGGCTAACGTCCGCACATAGGTTCCTTTAGAACATTGCACCTCGAATTTAATTTTTTGAATACCCGCAGCGGCATCAAAAACAGGTTCGCCCACCCGCACAAATTTGGTAACCGTAATATGGCGTTGAGGTCGTTCGACACTTTCACCGGCGCGAGCATATTCATAGAGACGCTTGCCATGAACTTTAACCGCTGAATACATTGGTGGAATTTGAATTAATTCACCCGTCATTTGTTGAAAAACGGTATCTAATTGCTCATTAGAAAACGGCTGGGACAATTTAGCAGTTTGAATTACTTCACCATCTAAATCTTCAGTAGTAGTTGCAAAGCCAAGCGTAATTTCGCCTGTATAAGTTTTACCACTACTCATTAATAAATTAACGATTTTAGTTGCTTGTCCCAAACAAATCGGTAATACACCATCAACATTCGGATCTAACGTACCGCTGTGTCCTACTTTACGCATATGCAAAATATGCCGTACTTTAGCAACACAATCAGCACTAGTCATGCCACGCTCTTTAAATAATGGCAACACACCATCCATATCTTAAACCGCTCCATTCATTGTTAAATCGCTATCATTATATCATAATGAAAAAGCTGACATGTTTAAATGCATATCAGCTTCGCTAAAAAATAATTACCATTTCATTTATTAACGCAACAAAGTAAGAACCATTCCGCCAATAATTACTATTCCCGCAATAAACCCAACAATTACTGAAATGATTCTACTTAGCATTTTGCCCACTCCCTTCTCCACTTCTTATTATGAAAGCGGATACAACAAAAGTAAAGCTTAATGTTTGTTACGTAAAAAAGCTAGTACAGCGGCGTAATCAGGTTCATGACTTAATTCAGTTACCAACTGCCGGTATAAAATATTACCATCAGGAGCAATCACCCAAACACTACGGGCATCAATACCAGCGGTAGCAATATCCAAACCCATTTTTTGCCCAAAATCATGCGATGCATCAGATAATAACATCATGTTACTTACTGCTGAACGTGCACACCATGTTTGTTGTTCACTAACAGTGTTAGTAGAAATAGTATAGAAGTTAACATCAGGATAATGGTTAACTTCATCATTAAAACGTTTTGTTGAAATACTGCAAACTGGTGTATTAATATTAGGCACAACACTAATTAATGTTGTTTTGGTGATTAAATCTTGTTTAGTAATTGACTGATTATCCTGATTAATTACTGTAAAATCAGGTAATTGCATACCAACATTAAGCGGCGTGCCGTTAGTCATTAATGTTTGTCCTTTTTTAGTGAATTCCATAGTAAACCTTCTTTAAAAACAATTTGAATTAATACTAATAAATATTAGTATACAT
>JAHLFS010000041.1 GCA_018883675.1 Candidatus Paralactobacillus gallistercoris
ACTATTATTAGCGTTATTATTCTTATTATTGTTGTTATTACCAATATTATGCATTGCATAAAAATCTTGGAACATTTCTTTAGCCATGTCCAAATTGCAAGTGCTTTTATCAGTGTTCAAGTTAGGGAAAACAATCGCAATAGCAATTTGCGGATTATCGGCCGGTGCAAAACCAACAAAACTTTCCGTCGTTGTTTCCACTAATTTACTATTTAAATTATTAGGATCAACATGAGTGAAGGATTGGGCCGTTCCCGTTTTACCCGCAACGCCTGGATTAATAACAGCTAATGGTTTAGCCGTCGTCCACCCATTAGTACCATGAACAACTTCCCACATTCCTTTCTTAACCAAGTCGAAATAACTTTGTGGAGCGGTAACGCTACTTTCTACTTCTGGTTGGGTAACACTTTGCGTTACTTCCTCATTATTATCATTACCCTTATTCTTTTCAATAGCGTTGACAATATATGGCCGCATCCGCCGACCATTATTAGCAATGGTTGCAATATATTGTGCTAATTCAATTAAAGTATATGCGTCAAAGTTCCCATATGATAAGTCAAGTGCAGAACCACTAGCTAAAGCGCCAGTCGCTGTATGGGTAGGCCCTAAATAAGCACTTACTTCGCCTGGTAAATCAATACCCGTTTTTGGTCCTAAACCAAAATCAGCAAAGTAACCCCGTAATTTATCAAAAATATCCGGATCAATCGAAATATATTTATGAGGAATATAATCCGCATGCCCTTCTTTTAAGGCTAGTCGCATCATATAAATATTAGATGATACTTCCAAAGCGGTAACCGCATTTAATGAACTAAATGTGCCAATTGGATATACAGATTTCTTAACTGGCGTTGATGGTAGATAAATTGGCGCATCAGACTGGGTATTATTGGTTGTCGTAATGACATGATCCATTAATGCTCCCATTACAGTAGCACCTTTAACAGCTGACCCCATCGTAAACGTCCGATTAATAACGCCAAGGGGATCACTTTGAATTTGGCCATGACTATCCTTCGTTACCCCTGCCATTGCCAAAACTTGACCGGTATTTGGATTTAAAGCAACAGCATAAGCACCTTGTGAATAAGGACCGTGAACTTGTTCATAGATAGATTTCAATTTATCTTGAACTTTGTTTTGGTAATCCATATTAATTGTTAATTGTAAATTAGAACCTGGTTGACCTTTAAATAAGGTCTTAGTTTTAACAATTTGATTATTATTACTGATATCAACTTGCGTTTGTCCTTTAGTGCCTTGTAATGCCGGTTCGTATTCTTTTTCAAGATAACTAGTACCAACCCGGTCATTACGTGAATAACCAGCAGCCAATAATGCAGCAGCTTCATTCTTAGGTAAACCTTGTTTTTCAGTAGAAACAGTACCTAACAAATTAATCATTGATTGACCGCTCGGATAAGAACGGTTCCAATAAGTACCAATATTAACACCCGGCATCTCCGTTAAATGTTCACTAATAGCAGCAATTTGCTCTTCACTAATGCCTGAAGTTTTAATATAAACAGTTGCTAAGCGTTGGGCCGCATCCATTTTACTTAAAATCATTGCTACTTGTTTTTGATGAGCGTTTAATTGTGGCATATGATCAAGCATATAATTAACCGTATTGTTATAAACTGTTTCTGAAGAAAGTGGCTGATTATCTTTGAATTTTTGATCATGTGGTAATTTAGCTTCAATTTTATTTAAATGATGTTGATCTGCTAAATAATAATCAATTTCATCGCGTGGTGTTAATGAACTAGTATCTACTGAAATAAAATCACTCAAGCGTTCAGCTACTTTTAATTCATCAGATGCTAGAACATTAGCGCCTTTTGTGTAAGTAACGGCAATATTAGCTTGATTACCAGCAAGTACCCGTCCTTGGGAATCTAATATTTCACCCCGGGGTACAGCCGTAGTAATTACCGTTTTATTAGTTGAATTAACTAATGATTCGAACTTTTGACCATTAATTAATTGTAAATAAGCTAATTGTGCAATTAAAGCGGCAAATAAAATAAAAACGATAAAGAAAATTAAATTTAACCGAAAAGGAATACGTGATTTACCACGTTTCCGCATGTTTGAATTATCGTATTCTTTCAAAATAATTCCTCTTTACTTAACTAACAATTCTTAAAATTGTCCGTAACTTTATTTACTAAAACAACTTTACACTCAATTAAAAGTACACTATTTTGTTTAATTATACAATAAAATCACCATAATTTTTGTAATCATTTAATCATTAGAATCATCACGATGATTATTGTTATAATAATAGTAATTTACGCCAGGAGTATGGAAGTCATGCAAAAATTACGTAATATTAAACGTTCAACTTTATTAATTTGGCTTAGCTTTTTATTACCAATTGCTATTATGCTGATTTATTTTATGGTAAGACGAATGTTTCCCTTTGGAAATTCATCATCATTGACCGTTGATCTTGGCCAGCAATACATTGATTTTTATTCATTTTACCGCAGTACTCTCTTACATCATTGGAGTACTATTTTTTATTCATTTACCAAGGATCTAGGCGGTGATATG
This sequence comes from Candidatus Paralactobacillus gallistercoris, assembly GCA_018883675.1. Classification (GTDB taxonomy): domain Bacteria; phylum Bacillota; class Bacilli; order Lactobacillales; family Lactobacillaceae; genus Paralactobacillus_A; species Paralactobacillus_A gallistercoris. The sequence goes on from JAHLFS010000041.1 coordinate 2,572, forward strand.
TATGGAACATGGGCATACTATTTATTTAGCCCATTTAATCTCCTATTACTATTTACTCCTGGTAAATGGTTATCATTTGGTGTAATGTTAATTACCTTATTAAAAATTGGTTGCAGTGGCATGGCATTCGCTTTTTTGCTAACAAAAACCAACTGGCAAAAAGGTTATTTAATCCCGACATTTAGTGTCGCCTATGCATTAAATGGCTATGTTATCGCTAATTTATTAAACGTAATGTGGCTTGACGCGCTGGTTGCCCTTCCACTAGTAGCATTGGGAATTGAAAAAATTTTTACTACCCATAAGTTTAGTTTTTATACTACTTGGTTAGCGTTTATTTTAATTGTTAATTATTACATGGGTTACATGATTTGTATTTTTGCATGTTTGTTTTTTGTCTGGGCACTAATTGTTCACTGGCCAAATAAAAAACAAACTGGCATGGCAATTAAACACTTTGTTAGTGGTTCACTATTAGCTGGTGCAATTGCTGCTGTTGTTTTATTACCAACATTTTTCCAATTAACGCAATCTAAAGGAACATATACGCAACACACCGTTCAATGGCGTTTTGAATATCAACCAATTAAAATGATTGCTAAGTTTATTACGGGCTGTTTTAATTTTGAACAAATGCCTAAAGGCACACCTAATTTATTCGTTGGGGCATTAGCTTTAATTGGCGTTGTGGTTTACTTTATGCAAAAAAGAAAAAACATCAGCTGGCGTGAAAAAATCGCTACTTTAGGTGTTAGTGCGATGTTATTTTTCTCAATGTGTTACCAACCGCTTGACTTATTATGGCATGGTATGCAGTTTCCGGTATGGTATCCTTATCGTTTTTCATACATTGCTTGTTTTTGGTTAATCTTAATCGCAGCACGTGGCCTTAAACAATTTCATGAATTATCCATTTCTCAATTAATAGTTAGTCTAACAATAATCATGCTGATTAGTGGTTATGCATATTGTCATCTTAAAAGTTTTAATTTTTTGGACAGTAAACAAATTTTAATTAGCACTTTGTTTGGCATTTTATTCCTAGCATTACTATCACTTTATAGTGCTAAAACAACGCTAATTAACATGTTATTATTACTTGCCTGCTGTGCTGACATGACTATTAATGCCGTCATTAGCTTAAATAAAATTAGTTATGTTCCCCAAAGTGATTTTGCTCGTTATACACTAGCTTTAGATAAAGATATTAAGCAATTACGCCCAACAGGTAAGCAATTTTATCGGATTGGTAAGACGTTTTTACGGACTAAAAATGATGCTATGCAAACTGATTATTATGGTACCGACCAATTTAATTCAATGCTTGAACCAGACGTTCCCAAATTAATGGGCAACTTAGGGCAAGCAGTTGGCGATGGCTTTGTTACTTATAGTAATGGTACTTTATTTACTGACTCTTTATTGGGAATTAAGTATATGTTACAGCAACGCCCAGTGCCACTAATGAATAGCTATCCTAATAGTGCTACTGATCCCATCTTACCCCCGGCTGGCTATCGGCCTGATTTAAGTTTTGATCAAAAGGTTGGGCAAACTGCTTTAATTAAAAATTATCAAAATAATAATGCTCTGCCGCTAGGTTTTGCCGCAAGTAATGCTATTAAACATGTCCAATTAAATAGTGATGAGCCAATTATTAATCAAAACATCATTGCTCAAAACTTATTACCTCATCAGCATAATTTACTATTTTTAGCTGATAATAACACTGAAATGGTGCTGAACAATGTGCAAGATGATGGTAATGATAATTACACGAAAATTAATAACAATGCACCGGGGTGGCTAACAGTGCACTTTACCCCACGCACTAATGATCCCTATTACTTAACAATTGGCCCAGCACTTGCTAACAAAAATGTTTCGTTAGCAATTAATGGTAAAAATATTCAGCAGTATGATACCTTTCAAAATACCGTGGTCGTTACTTTATGTGCTAAACAAAAAAATATTCCACAAACCCTTAATATTACGTTAAATAAAAACAGTTTGTGGTTACAAAATTGCAATCTTTATTACTTAAATC
>JAHLFS010000042.1 GCA_018883675.1 Candidatus Paralactobacillus gallistercoris
TTTTAATTTTATAGTCGAAATATATTATATTTTATAATATAATTTTATTTAAGCTTAAAAATTTTTAATAAATTATAGGTAAATTAGGATGACGCAGCCAATTACATTATTTTCCATAGCACACATCAAGCTTTTAGATAAGTATTATGCCTTGATGGAATTATACCAAACTATTTTACAGCAATACTATTATCCACAGTATTTTCCTAGTAAATTAACATTTCGCAATTATTTTGCAAAGGTGCATGACGAAGATAGTTGCACTAAACGTGGACAGTTATATGATGTCCGCACGTTACGCAACGTTCTTGATGAAAATGAATATAAAATTAATCACTATATTTTAAATAAAGCCAGCAAAGATGGCAACCAACAAGCTGCAATCCAACTAAAACAATTAAAAGCGCAAAACACAACTTTAATACAAGAAATTAAATATCGACAGCATGTACCCAACGCTACATCTTTTACCGATTACGCCTATCAACAAATCAATGAGTTTGATAGTGCCATTAACCGTAAATTTAGAGAATATATTTATAATTTTAAGTTAGATTATATTATTGCTTCATTAAATGGCGAAGCACTAACTGGTTTTACCTTAAATGATGCGCAAATCAAAGCTGATATTATCACTGCTGTTACTGACAATGATGAACTTGATGACGAAACCGCCAATGAGCAGTACTTGTTACGCCAAATTAAAGCCATTGAACGTTTGAAAGATTTTCATAATTATTTGATTAATGATTATTAAAAAATTGCAGTTCATATGAACTGCAATTTTTTATTTACCTAATGAAGATGCTTTATCAATTTGATTAAAAGTACGTAATAACGCTAATTCATCCGCACTAAGTTGTTCACGCATAAGCAAGCGTTGGCTAACACCTCGAAATGGCGCCATATGCCAACGAATTAACTGCATGATTACTGCCTGCTGTGGTGAAATAGTATGTTGTGTTAATAAAGTATGAACTGCATAAGCATAACTACTATAAATTTCGTGATCATAATAATGATAAGTATGTTTAGTTTCATCATATTGACGTACAGCAACTTTGCCTACATCATGCCACTTTGCTAATGTAACTAACAATTCATCATGTTGTGCTTGGGCAGTCTGCACGCATAATTGTAAATGCGTTTGTAACGATTCCGTATGATAAATACCGTTATCCGGGATTTGAGTAGTTTGGTACAGTTGCTGGCCTACTGCATCACTGCATGCAATAAAATCACAGGCAAAACGCAACGGTGAGGTAATATTAGCATATCGTTTTAAATTACCAGTTATTTTAACTATTAATTCATCGCAATCGAGATGCTTAATTGGCGGATCAAGTGCTAGTAATTGCCGTTTCAAAAAAGATGCTGGTAGTTGTAATGGGTTATTGGCAACTAATGTCCGCATATCCGCTATAAACCAAATTAACCGCACGTGATAGTGATGTTTTTTGGCTTGATTATATAATAAAATACGTTGTTTGCGACTATTATCAATGACGTTATACCAAATATCTCGTTGCGTTTTTATTGCTTGATTTAAAACCTTAGTAATCTGATTAAAGATAATACTTTTTTGACTTTTTTTAACTTGTAATGTTCCAAATAATTGCTGGCGCAACGCATCAGGATTGATGATAAGCGCATCATGTGCATGCGTTGTCATGTAGTCAGTCTTACTACCATTGCTAACTCCCACCAGCATAGTTAAAGTTGCCATCTAATCACTTCCCATGAAAATAAAAAGAGACCGTAAATTAATTACGATCCCGATTTTATCATAAATACTAATTTACGCTGCATAATAAAACGCCATAAGCGCTAGGCCTAATGCCATCCAAAAAGCAAAGAGCAATAATGTGTTGCTTTGGCTTTCATGAGCGAGCGCACGATGACAAAACTGCAGTGTACAACTAATTCCTAAGAAAATATCAAGCCCTAAAGCAATCGTAAAGAAAATCCACATTTTGCTCCCTCCTTTTAGTAATCATTCTACTTACATCTTCATCGTATCCTGAAAACCATTACAAAACAAATAAAACGACTATTGAACATTTAAAAATTCAATCGTCGTTTAAAGGAAATGTTTAAAATGCGTAAATGGTATAATTATTATGAATAACAATTATATAAATACATGGAGAAATATTATGAATATTACAGACAATGTGCTAATTAATGACACTTTTTATTAAAATTATTAGTATTCATTTCAATTATTAATCTTATTTATGCACTAACTAAATTAACAATAGATATTAAAAATAACTTACACTTAAATGTCATCATCATTAATTTTTTAAAACGTTTATTCAACGGCATTGGCGAAATCATCTCGTTTTTAATAATTTAATTAGTCAATCTTTAATTATTAAAAATAATAGATGCATGATTTATTAATCAATAGCGTATATTATATTGTGCTTTATTTATAGTAATATTTGCTTATACTAAATTGATTTAAATTTATTATTTATTGATATTCAGTAATTTTACAATATAAAAGGAATTAGGGTTATGAAAAAATATAAAATATTGGTAACTATATTATCGGCGTTAGGAATTTTCACTATCATGCTTACTGCTTGTCATAAAAACGAACACAATAAAACTGTTAGCGAAAAATACTCAGCTAATGTCAAGAGCAATTCTTCATCAGAAAAATCACATGAAATTACCAGTTCAGTTAAACAAAATGCTTCTACAGTAGCAACTAGTAATTATGATAAGCAATCAGCAAAAAGTGTAACAAAAGATACCACTTCCATTAATAATCAACAACAAACTAATCAAATTAATAGTAAGCAAGTTTCTGCATATTCCCAAACTAATAATGACAATCAAAAAGTTAATTTAACTAATGCAACCATGGCTGAAAATTATTTAAAACAAAAATTAAATTTAACATCAAATAATATTTATGCCGGCAATAATGAACAATTTAATGGCAGTGATAGTTTAGGCAACTTTTATACTATTGAATTAGTGGATATGTCACAACGCCTATCAGGAAAAACAGGACTAATAGGATATTACAAGGTGTATCAAAATGGTTTAATCAAATCACAAAATTAATTCATTAATTATCAACAACCTGTATTTAAATTATTCGTGAGCATATTTATCGCTATTTGTTTTACTTTCTGGCATACTATGATTACTCCCAGAAAGGATGGTTTTTACCGATGACAGGCACACTTAAGAAAATGCTATTAATAGCATTTTCGAGCGTCGTTATTGCAACACCGATAATTTATTCATCAATCATGGAGGGTCATTATGAAAAAAATCGCTTTGCGCAAACATTACAACGGCACAAACAAGCGACAACACCGGCAGTTACACAACGTAACCGCATATCATCATCGCAAACGCCTACACATTCGCCAATTAATCACGCCCAAACGCTCCATACCCGGCATCAAGCTTGGTTATTAATTACGGGTAGCGTCGTAATCACATCAACTGGCGTCTTGTTAATTGATCGTATTCGCAAGTATCGTAAACCAATTACTAATTAAATAAAAAAATAAGCCAAGGTTAATTACCTTGGTTTTATTTTGGTTTCAATCTAATAACTGTCTATAATAAAATTAGAGGTGGTATTGTGAATAAAATCGAACACATGGAAGATTACACGAATGCAGTAATTGCGATTGTCATTACTTTAATGGTTTTAGACATTCATGCCCCATCCGGACCAACCTTATTAGATTTACATAATGCGAATAACCATATTATGACCTATGTTTATAGCTTTTTATTAATTTCCATGTACTGGATTAATCATGGGCGCATTTTTCATCATTTTGATAAAATTCAAATTACTAGTCGCATCTTATGGGCAAATAATATTTTCTTATTATTCATTACGTTTATTCCCTTTGCCACATCATGGTTAGCACGTTTTATCACGTATCGTTTGCCAGAAATGACATATGCTTTTATTCTTTTATGTGTCGATCTTTCTTACTATTTATTAATGCGAGAAGTTTTACATGTAAATCCTAATTTAAAAAACGAAACCAAATTCCGAATTTACCGACGGAAATTACACGGTAACTTATTAATTAACATTATTGCTATTATTTGTGGTTACTTTGAACCATTAACAACCATTGGTATTAGTTTATGCGCCGTGGTTTTATGGATGATTCCGGACCAGTTATTTATTCATTTTAAAAAATATAAATAACTATTACTTTGAAATCATGTCATAATAAAAATTAGAAAGGCGGTTGAAAATAATGACTAAAAAAATGAAGCATATTATCAGAACTTCTATCGTTCATTCTAGCATTTTGTTAATTGGCATCTTCATTGGTAAAACAATTGCTGAACGGCAACAAGTTGACCAACATAATCGTGAGATTATCGATCATCAATAAATAAAAATACCGCCACTGTGATATGCAGCGGCGGTATTTTTATTTACCCTTAACGTCGTCTTCATTCATCTTCAAAATTGACATAAAGGCTTCTTGTGGCACTTCAACAGTACCGATTGCTTTCATTCGTTTCTTACCACGTTTTTGTTTTTCAAGTAGTTTAGCACGACGGTCGGGATCACCGGTATGAATCCGCGCAGTAACATCTTTTCGATAGGCTTTAATTGTTGCCCGGGCAATTACCTTATTACCAATCGCAGCTTGAATAGGCACTTCAAATTGTTGCCGTGGAATAGTTTCTTTCAAACGGCTAACAATTTCACGACCACGTTCATAAGCAAAATCACGGTGAACAATAAAGTTTAATGCATCAATTGGCTTACCATTTAACAAGATATCCATCTTAACTAATTCAGTTGGTTGATAACCATCAACTTCATAATCTAGTGAAGCATAACCTTTAGTGCTTGATTTTAAAGTATCAAAGAAATCAAAAATAATTTCTGACAATGGTAATTTGTAAATAATGTTTACCCGATACTTATCAAGATAATCCATCGTAACGTATTCGCCACGCTTACGTTGGCATAATTCCATAACAGCACCAACATAGTCGTTAGGAACCATAATCGTTGCTTTAACAAATGGTTCTTTAATATCTTTAATAGTTGATGCTTCGGGCATATCAGCTGGATTATCAACCACAATTTGCGTTCCATCAGTTAAATCAACATGATAATCAACTGATGGAGAAGTCATAATCAAATCAAGATTAAATTCACGTTCTAATCGTTCTTGAACTACATCCATGTGCAGTAAACCTAAGAAACCACACCGGAAGCCGGAACCTAAGGCTTGTGATGTTTCGGGTTCAAATTCCAATGAAGCATCATTTAATTGTAACTTTTCTAAGGCATCGCGTAAGTCATTAAACTTACTATTATCAACTGGAAAAATACCAGAGTACACCATTGGGTTAATTCGCCGGTAACCAGCCAATGGTTGTGCAGCCGGATTATCAGCAGAAGTTACGGTATCACCAACGCGAGTATCTTGAATGGTTTTAATACTTGCCGTGATATAACCAACATCACCGGCCATTAACATATCCCGTTTAACTGCTTTAGGCGACATTACCCCGACTTCAGTTACTTCAAATGTTTTACCATTACTCATTAATTTAATGCGATCGCCAACTTTAACAATACCGTCAACAATCCGCACATCCAAAACAACACCGCGATAACTATCGTAAACAGAGTCAAAAATTAACGCTTTTAATGGTGCATCTAAATCACCGGTTGGCGCGGGAATTTCATTAACAATTTTTTCTAATACTTCTGGTACACCTTTACCACTTTTAGCACTAACAAAAGCCGCATCACTGGCATCTAAGCCGATTACTTCTTCAATTTCATCGGCCACAACTTCTGGCTGTGCTGATGGTAAATCGATTTTGTTGATTACCGGAATAATTTCTAAATCATCGTCTAATGCTAAATAAACGTTAGCCAACGTTTGGGCTTGCACACCTTGGGCAGCATCAACAACTAATAACGCCCCTTCACACGCTGCTAAGCTCCGTGATACTTCATATGAAAAGTCAACATGTCCTGGAGTATCAATGAGATGAAAAATATAAGTTTCGCCATTTTTAGCCTGATAATGTAGTTCCACTGCGTTTAACTTAATCGTAATACCACGTTCGCGTTCCAAATCCATATCATCAAGCATTTGCGCCTGCATATCACGTTTAGCAACGGTATCAGTCAATTCAAGAATCCGATCGGCTAAGGTTGATTTGCCATGGTCAATATGCGCAATAATAGAAAAATTACGAATATGGCGTTGACGATCAAGCATTTCTTCATGCGTCATCATAAGTTTTAACGCCCACTTTCTTAATAAATATTAATCTTATTATACCAAACAACCGTCATCATGAATATTACGATAAGTATGTTATAATAATGTCCTAATCTTGTATTTAGGAGTTTGATTATTCAAATGAAAGTTATTATCATCGGTTGCACGCATGCTGGTACAGCAGCAGTTAAGCGGATTTATGCACAACATCCTGATACTGAAGTTACTATTTATGAAAAAAATGACAACGTTTCGTTCTTATCATGCGGTATTGCCCTTTTCTTAAGTAAACGAATTAATGATCCGCAGGGGTTATTCTATGCTAGTCCACAATCACTAGCTAAACTCGGTGCTGATGTTAAATTACAACATGAAGTGCTCGATGTTGATCCACATATGCATACTGTTACTGTTAAAAATCTTAGTGATAATCATGTTTTTACTGATCATTATGATAAATTAATTATCACTACCGGTTCATGGCCGATTATTCCACCGATTGATGGTATTCATGATTCCCACGTATTCTTATGTAAAAACTGGGAACATGCCCAAACTTTATGGCAAAAAGCCCAAAACGCTCAACGAATTACCATCATTGGTGGTGGTTACATTGGCGTTGAATTAGCCGAAGCCTTTGCTGTAACCAAGCATCAAGTAACTTTAATTGACGGCATGCCGCGTATTCTTAGTAAATATTTAGATGCTAATTTTACTGACCGTATTGAAGATAACTTTCGTAAGCATGGCGTTACACTAGCACTTAATCAATTTGTCCAAAGTTTTACTAGTGATGATAATGGCGTAACCATTACGACAACTAAGGGTAAATATCATAGTGATTTAGCAATTTTATGCGTCGGTTTTCGTCCAAATACAACATTATTCAAAGATAAACTCGCCATGCACCCCAATGGCGCTCTCGTTACTAATGAATATATGCAAACTTCTGATCCGGATATTTATGCTGCTGGTGATGCTGTTGCTATTCATTACAATCCTACTAATCAAGCAGCTTATATTCCATTAGCAACTAACGCCGTACGGCAAGGTATTATTGCTGGTAGTAATATCTTTAAAAATACGATGAAAGACATGGGAACCCAATCAACTTCTGGATTAAAACTCTTTGATGAAGTAATTGTTTCCTCAGGAATGACATTAGAAGCTGCTCAAGCCGCCCAAATACCAGCTCAAGCAGTTACTATTAGTGATAATTATCGCCCCGAATTTATGCCAACTACGCCCGTATTAATGCGGTTAGTTTACAATACCACTAATCGCCAAATTCTTGGCGCACAATTAATGAGCAAGTACGATGTTTCGCAATCAGCCAATACTATTTCGGTAATGATTCAAAATCACAATACGATTGATGATTTAGCAATGGTTGACATGTTATTCCAACCCTACTTCGACCGGCCGTTTAATTATTTGAATTTACTCGGTCAAGCCGCTGTCCAACAAGCTGAACAAAATAAATAATAAAAAAGACCGTTAGGCTAGCCTAACGGTTTTTATTACTTGCTAAAATTAAGTGCTTGCTTTTCTACATTAATAGCTTCATCAACGGTACTTAAAGGCTGATGATGTGATCGGTTCTTAATTAAATTATCAAAATAACCGGCATAAGTAATTGTTTCGTATGGTACTAACCAGAAAAAGCCAATTCCAAAGGAAAGAGATGCCAAAATATCCCAACCTAAAAAGCTTAATGAATAAACGAAATATTCCCACTTATGACCTTTCATTAATTGGCGACTTTCAGTAATACATTGCAATGCACCAACGTGTTCGCCTGCTAGGACATGTTCGTAATAAATAAGAAATGCTTGTGAATAAGCATAGCTTTTAATAATACCAGGAATAATAAATAATAAACTCCATAAAAATTCAAATAATGATGTTAGCAAAAGAATACTAATTGTCGTGCCAAAATATTCAGGCGTCCATACTTTAAAAGCAGCCATAATTGGTTGGTCAATGCGATAAAAGGTTGTTTGGTCTTTTTGATAAGCACGATACCAAGCTAAACACGCATAAGCAACACCATAAGATAGCCACATCCCTAAAAGACTAAGAATAAGAATGCCAAAA
>JAHLFS010000043.1 GCA_018883675.1 Candidatus Paralactobacillus gallistercoris
TTAAAAATAAAATTTAATTGAAACAAACAACAAAAGCACATAAAATAAAATAAATAACAAAAAAGCAAAAAGGGTTTTAAAATGACGGATACAAGTTTTAATGGTGAAGTAATTACTGCCAACGTAATTGATTGCAATGAAGATACATATTTTGTACAAGCAAAAGGTATTACTTTATCTTTGCCTAAGAATCAAGTTAATCAAACATTAAGTCGCGGTATGACTGTGCGGGGATTTGCATATTTAAATATGCATCAACAATGGTGCATGACAACTAATATTCCACGAATTGGCTTTGGACACTATGCTTTTGGAACAGTAACAGGGGTGCAGCGTGATTTAGGCGTATTCGTTAATATTGGTCTACCAGATAAAGATATTGCTGTGTCTTCTGATTTTTTACCACGTTTAACTAATTTATGGCCACAAATTGGCGATCGTTTAATGATTGCGCTAACTAAAGATAAAAAGGATCGTTTATGGGGTAAATTGGCTGATGCAACAATGTTTCAAACCATTGCTCGTCCAGGAAATTTACAAATGAAGAATAAGAACATTACTGGTACAATTTATCGTCTTAAAATTGTAGGTAGTTACTTATTAACGGATGATTATCATATTGGCTTTATTCATCCTAGTGAACGTGAAGTAGAACCACGCTTAGGTGAAGTGGTGCATGGTCGTGTAATCGGAATTGGACAAGGCGGTATTTTAAATATTAGTTTACGTCCACGTGGCTATGAAACAATTAATGACGATGCTCAAATGATTCTTGCCGTTTTACAACGACAATCTAATCATACAATGCACTTTAGCGATAAAAGTAGTGCTACTGAAATTAAAGATTTCTTTGGAATTAGTAAAAGTAGTTTTAAACGTGCACTAGGACATTTATATAAACAAAACTTAATCGAGTTTGTTCCAGAAGGTACACACTTAATTATGAAGGAAAATTAGAATGGATGAGCAAATCAATAATTATTTGCATTATTTATTGGTTGAAAAAGGTTTAGCTGACAACACGCGAATTAGTTATCGTCAAGACTTAAATGAATTTAAGCAATATTTATTAGCAAATAATTATCATGAATTTCCACAGGATCGGACAACCATTTTAAACTTTCTTGCAGCCCAAACGGCAGCAAAAAAAGCGGTTAATTCACAAGCACGGATGATTTCATGTTTACGTAAGTTTTATCAATATTTATTACGTAAAAAAGTAATCACTCATGATCCAATGCCACAAATCGATCCACCTAAAAAGCGCCGGCATTTACCAACTACCTTATCGGCACACGAAATTGATGCTTTACTAGCTGCACCTGATGTAACTAAGCCATTAGGTATCCGCGATCGGGCTATCTTGGAAGTAATGTATGCTACAGGTTTGCGGGTTAGTGAATTAATTCATTTAAAATTGAGTGATTTACATTTATCATTAGGGATTATTCAAACAATTGGTAAGGGTAACAAAGAAAGAATTATTTTAATTGGCGATCCAGCAATTGCATGGACACAGCGTTATTTATCAGAAATACGGGGCAAGTTAATTAAAAAACGTCCACAACCAGATGAAGTATTTTTAAATTTTCACGGGCATCCTTTAACACGCCAAGGCATTTGGAAAAATCTTAAGCAATATGTTCGTCAAGCTGGCATTAAAAAAGACGTAACGCCTCATACTTTACGTCATTCATTTGCAACCCAGTTATTGGAAAATGGCGCTGATATCCGTGTAGTACAAGAATTACTTGGTCATGTTGATATTTCCACTACCCAAATCTATACGCACTTAACCCAGAAACATATTCGTGAAGTTTATGAAAAATCGCATCCGCGTGCTTAACTTTGATGAAATGAAGTGAAAAAAGATGCTATATAAATATCGAAATGATTATGAAAAAATTGCAATGGGCTTGCTATCATTAATTCCTGATCTTCAAGAAGTAGATCACTTACAAACAGAATTACGTGTTTATACAGCAGATAATAATCATATTTTATATTTATGGAAAAACCAACCAAGTCATGATTTTGTGGGATTACTTGGCATTGAGGTGGGTAAAGATTTTGTATTAGTACGACATATTTCATTAAGTCCATCTGATCGTAGTGTTAAAAACATTTATCGCATGCTTGATGATTTAGAAAGTCTTTATCCTCATAAAAATATTATGGGTTCCATTAAGTTGACATCAGTAATTACACGGTGGCGTCAATATCACGCCCGAACGGAGGATTACCATGGCATTAACACTAATGCTTGATAAGTTTGAAGGACCGTTAGACTTATTATTACATTTAATTAAACAATCTAAAATTGATATTTACGATATTCCGATCGCCAAAATTACTAGTCAATATCTTGATTACTTACATAAATTACAAAGTAATGCATTAGCAGTTGCTGGTGATTATTTGGTAATGGCCGCTACATTAATGCGTATTAAAAGTAAAATGTTATTGCCACAATTGCATCCGGAAACTAACGAAGATGATGAATTTGCAGTTGATCCGCGTGAAGATTTAGTTGCACAATTATTGACTTATCAAGTTTATAAAAATGCTGCTGCTGATTTATCACAACGTGCACAACAACGGCAAGGATATTTTGCTAAACCAGTTTCAGCACCTGATAATCAACAAAATCTTGAATTACGACCAGGTGCAGTTAAAGTTAATGATTTATTTAACGCTATTCAAAAAATATTATCAAAGCAACAACACGTTAAAGAAACCCACTTTATTAATAAAATAAATCATGAGAAGTTTAATGTTAAAGCACAGATTAAATTAGTAATGACAAGGATAAAACAACATCATCATTTGCGCTTTAACCAATTACTAAATAATACTAATAATCCTGAAGAAGTAGTTACTACTTTTTTAGCATTATTAGAGTTAATGAAGAAGCAACAAATTGATTGTCAACAATCATCTTATCATGATGAAATCATAATTACTGAATATGAAGGAGCATAAATTAATAGTGAGTTATCCCCAAGAAGCTGCCTTAGAAGCAATTTTATATGTTGCTGGTGATGAAGGAATTTCATTTAATGATCTTGCTAAAAACTTACAACAATCACTTGATGAAACTAAGCAACTAGTAGCGCATTATCAACAATACTTAACTGACGATCAACAACGTGGCTTACAACTCCACATTAATGGTAATCATGTGCGGTTAACTTCAAAAGCATCCTTAGCACCATTATTAAAACGTTATTATACTACTAGTAGCAATAGTTTAAGCCAAGCTGCACTGGAAGTATTGGCAATTATTGCTTATCAACAACCGATTACGCGTATTGAAATTGATGAAATTCGTGGTGTTCAAAGTAGTAGTCCTGTCCAAACATTAGTAACATACCATTTAATTAAGGAAAAAGGCCGTAAAGATGTTCCTGGTCGACCAATTTTATATGGTACTACTGATGAATTTTTAAATTATTTTGATTTACATTCATTAGCTGATCTTCCTGACATTACTAAATTTGAACAACAAAATAACGAATCAGCAGCGGATAATTTAGAAGATACCGCTAATTTGTTAGCACAATTTGAAAAAACATTAAAAGATGATATTTGAAAAAACATTAAAAGATGATAATGGAGAATAATTATGGCACAAGCAGAACGTTTACAAAAAGTGATTGCACAAGCAGGTGTTGCTTCACGTCGGCGGGCGGAAGCAATGATTGCAGAAGGATTAGTTAAAGTAAATGGTCAAACAGTTACTGAAATGGGTGTAAAGGTAACTCCTGATGATGCAATTACTGTTAATGGTCAACCAATTATGCGTGAGCAAAAAGTTTATTATTTATTCTATAAACCACGGCAAGTATTATCAGCAGTTAGTGATAGCACTGACCGGCGTGTTGTAACTGATTATTTTCGTGGTGTGCATGAACGCATTTATCCAATTGGTCGTCTTGATTATGATACTTCTGGTTTATTAATTTTAACCAATGATGGCGCACTGGCTAATTTACTAATGCATCCGCGTTATGAAGTTGATAAAACATATGTTGCTAAAATCATGGGAATTCCACAACCCGAAGATTTAGCTAAGTTTCGTAAAGGCATTATTATTCGTCATGGTCGAAAAACTGCGCCTGCTTATGCTAAAATTTTATCAACTGATAAACGTAAGAATACTGCAATTGTTAGTTTAACAATTCACCAAGGCATGAATCATCAAGTTAAGTTAATGTTTGCTGCTATCGGTTTTCCTGTTTTAAAATTAAAGCGAGAAACTTATGGACAATTAACTTTGGACGGTTTACGTCCCGGTGAATATCGTGAGTTACGACCACATGAAATTGCCCAATTAACTAATTTAGCTAAGAATAAGCAAAATGATAGAAAATGATTTGATGAAATATATGTTGTGCTTATTTGCACAACAACCACGACGTGCTAATGCATTACAATATATTTTAATTGGTAAACGTACTTCGTCTAATTTGTTTGCGGCATTACGTTACCATTGTTTATCGTTATTACAAATAGATCCTAATTTAAATATTAATTATTTTAAAAATAGTGTTGATCAATTAGTTGATCAACACTATTTGCGTATCACTGAAAAGGGCTATTATCAATTAACTGCGGAAGGACAACTTTATCAAGAGCAAATTAACTTGCCCCAGCCAACACATTATGACGGTCGATGGATGCGACAATTCAATTTGATGAAAAACGTTGTTTCGTTAAGCATTCAAGTAATTTCGCAAGTTAAGCATCAACAACATAACTATGTACCGTTAATTAATGATTTACAAACGCAATGGCGAGTAAAACATTGGTTTCATCAAATTAAGCATTTTGATAATTGGCAGCAGCTTTTTGTAAATGAATTAACATTAATATTATCCAAGTTGCCTGCTAAATATGCTGATTTACTAGCTAATCGTTTTACTGGTTATCAAACAGTCGGTTTACCATTACGTCAATTAACGACTTTTTATCATTTATCATTACCAGCAATGCAAGTTATGGTCTTAGATGCTTGGGCCGCTTTTTGGCAAATTGCTCGGCAATACCAACAACAATTACCATTATTAAGTTTATTGTTACCGCCAGTACAATATTTAACTGATAATGTTGCTCAAACCGTAACGCAATTTCGTGATAATCATTTATCGATTGCTCAAATTAGTAATTATCGTCATTTACAACCCAGTACGATTCGTGAACATCTGCTTGAAGCGGCAATTATTACGCCATTTTTATTAAAAGATGTTCATTTAGGAACAGCTCAACAACTACAACAACTACAGGAAGCATGGGATAATAACCAATTATGTGATTATCATCCGCTATTATCGTCTGGATTATCATTTTTCCAAATTCGTTTTTTTCATATTCAAAGGTTGACGGCTAATGATTACAACAAGACAAATTAAGCAATTTTTACAGCGTCGTTTTCATTTTGATAAATTTAAACCTGGACAATTACCAATTATTCAAGCTGTTTTACAACACCGTGATGCTTTGGGGGTGCTACCAACTGGCACTGGTAAATCACTATGTTATCAATTACCCGGCATGCTGATGAACGGTTTAACATTAATTGTTTCGCCGTTATTATCATTAATGAACGACCAAGTACAGCAGTTACAAATGTTACATGAAAAGCGGGTAGTAGCTTTAAATTCATTATTATCTTTTGCAGAAAAGCAAACGGTTTTACGTCATCTTGAACATTATCGGTTTATCTTCTTAGCACCAGAAACATTAACGCAAGCTGATGTTTTACAACGGTTAAAAAAATGTCATATTGGTTTATTTGTAATTGACGAAGCACACTGTATTTCCCAATGGGGACCAGATTTTCGTCCTGATTATTTAACGTTAGGTACAATAAAAAAACAATTACATCCTGATGCTACTTTAGCACTAACTGCAACAGCTACTCCTGTTGTGCAAAAGGACATTTTACAACAACTACAATTACAACATCCTTTGTGTCAAGTTACAACTGTTGATCGTCCTAATATTTACTTAGCAACTGTTCATGTTCCAAACGAAGTTACTAAGCAGCAACAAATTTTAAAAACAGTAGAACATTGCCAAGGTCCAGGAATTATTTACTTTTCTAGTCGTCAAAAAACTGAAGAAATGGCAGATTGGCTACAACAAAATGCTCACTTACGGACGGCGTATTATCATGGTGAATTAAATAGTAACGAACGATTTTTAGTGCAGGAACAATTTCGCAATGGTGAAATCGATGTGATTTGTGCCACTAGTGCTTTTGGCATGGGAATTAATCAACCTAATATTCGTTTTGTGATTCATTATCATATGCCCAATGATTTGGAAAGCTATTGGCAAGAAATTGGCCGTGCCGGTCGTGACGGTAAACAAAGTATTGCTGTTTTATTTTACAGTGATAGTGATTTGCAATTACAAAGATTGTTAATTAATAATGATTTACCTAATAAAGCTGTTATCGAATTGTTTTATAAAAATCCGCAATGGTTTAGTAAGGTTAATACACCAGAATTTGAATTACTAACTCGTTATTACCAACAACACATTCCGATGCAACAAGTTATCAAGTTATTGCAAACTCGTAGTTATGAAAAGCAAGATAGTTTACAAAAAATGATTACATTTGTAACAACTGATAGTTGCAAGCGGGCTTTTTTATTAAATTATTTTGGTGCACAACAGCATATTGTCCATACTGATGAATGTTGTGACTTTACGCCTGATCCCCATATTTTACAAAAACTAGGATTATATATTACGAAACCTAAAATAACCACTGTTGAATTAACACCGTGGTCAACAATTTTAAAACAACTGTTCTAATTTAAATAATTCTTATTACTAATGAATTTATAAGCTATGATACAATATAAAAATAGTTAGGAGGAACGAACATGAGCAAGAATCGCGACTTGCAAAGTCGACGTGATAATCCGCATTTAAAACCGTGGACTAGTCATTTTGAAGATAATTATGATGATCATGGTAATTTATCGCGAGTAGCGTCTAAGCGGCAGGCTCACGGTAATAACTTCTTTTTAATTATTTTAATTATTGTACTATTAACCGTCATTATTGCACCGATTGCTTTTTCAGTGTATCACTCTAAGTATGAAAACCGGATGATTAATACTAATGCGGGTGAAGACGTTGTTATTAGTAACAATAAAACTAATTTTGTTTCTGATAATACTACTAAAAAATCATCAACAGCTAGTCGTAATGCGGTTACTTCGATTAGCACTACCAAACAAAGTAGTAATAAAGCTCAAAATGGTTCCGGATATTACACTGTTAAAACAGGCGATGATTTATACCATATTGCCGTTAATCATGGTTTAACTTTAAATCAATTATTACAAATGAATGGATTAAGTGCTAATGCTCATATTTCGGCTGGGCAAAAATTAATTGTGTAGGAGAGAAAACACCATGCAAATTGCTATTGATGGACCTGCATCAGCGGGTAAAAGTACCGTTGCTAAATTGATTGCTACCCGCTTGGGTTATATTTATTGTGATACCGGCGCCATGTACCGGGTAGTTACTTTATTAGCAATCCAAAATCATATTGCTTTTGATGATGAAAAAGCAATTATGCAAAAATTACAACAAACTGAAATTAATTTTCAACCAACTAGCAATGGGCAAAAAGTATTTATGAATGATCAAGATGTTACCAACGCTATTCGGCAACCTGATGTTACTAATAACGTTTCGCAAGTAGCAGCATTAGCAGCTGTGCGTAAAGAATTAGTAACACGTCAACAAAAAATCGCGGCTGAAGGGAATATTGTGATGGACGGTCGTGATATTGGTACCACAGTATTACCAAATGCCGAAGTAAAGATTTTTATGATTGCTAGTGCTGCTGAACGTGCCCAACGTCGTTATAAAGAAAATATTCAAAAGGGCATCAATACGCCATTAGATGTTTTAGAAAAAGAAATCGTCGCACGTGATTATAAAGATTCACATCGTAAAATTTCACCTTTACAAAAAGCAACAGATGCGATTGAACTGGATACAACTCATTTAACTATTCCAGAAGTAGTCGACAAAATCATTACAATTATCAATTCGAAATAAAATAACTAGTAAAATTAATAACTAACAATTACAATAGAAGTTGAAAAGTTGTTGTTTAGGAGGATCTTAGTAATGGATAACAAAGATAGCAAAGCCATGGAAGAAGCACTTAACAGTGTTAAAACAGTGCAAATAGGCGACGTTGTGAAAGGCGACGTTTTGGCAGTTGAAGATAAGCAATTAATTGTCGGTATTCAAAACACGGGTGCCGAAGGTGTTGTGCCATTACGTGAATTAACAAATGATCCTAATGCAAATATCAATGATATTGCTAAAAAAGGCGATGTTTTAGATTTAGTTGTTTTATCACGGATTATGGGCGGCGATAAAGAAAACGGTCAATACGTATTATCAAAGCGTCGGCTTGAAGCACGGCAAGCATGGAGTGATATTCAAGATAAATACCGTAATGATGAAACTATTACCGTTAAAGTAACTGGTGTTGTTAAAGGTGGTTTAGTAGTTGATGCTAATGGCGTGCGTGGTTTTATTCCGGCATCAATGGTTGAAGATCACTTTATTAAAGATCTTGCTCAATATAAAGGTAAAGAATTAGAATGCAAGATTATGGAAATTGAACCAAGTTCTAACCGCTTAATCTTGTCTCATCGTGAAATCGTGCTTGCAGAAAAAGAAGCTAAAAAGAAAGCATTAGTTGAAAAATTATTACCTGGTGATATCGTTGAAGGTAAAGTTGCACGCTTAACTAACTTTGGCGCTTTCATTGATTTAGGTGGAATTGATGGCTTAGTACATGTTTCCGAAATTGCTTATGAACATATTGATAAACCATCTGATGCTTTGAAGGTTGGTCAAGATGTTAAAGCTAAAGTTTTAAGCGTTGATCCTGATAGTGGTCGTATCTCTTTATCAATTAAAGCAACCTTACCACAACCATGGGATAATGTTGCTGAAAAAGCACCTGTTGGCTCAGTATTAGAAGGCAAAGTACAACGCTTAACTGAATTTGGTGCTTTTGTAGAAGTATTTCCAGGCGTAGAAGGTTTAGTGCATATTTCACAAATTTCACATAAACATATTGCTACACCAAATGATGTTTTACAACCAGGACAAGAAGTTAAGGTTAAAGTTTTAAGCGTTGATCCTGCACAACACCGTTTAGCTTTATCAATTAAAGCCTTAGAAGAAACACCTGCTGAAGAAAAGAAAGCTAACGATGCGAAAAAAGCAGCAGCAGAACAACGTAAACAAGAAATGCAAAATGTTAAAGAATATAAACCCGAAGATAGTAATGGTTTCTCAATTGGTGATATGATTGGTAACCAATTAAAAGAAGCTACTCATGAAGAAGATAAATAAATCAATGATTATTTACTAAATTCTTTAAAGATCGCGATTTATCGCGGTCTTTTTTAATTATTTCTGTGCTATACTAAGTTAGAAAATAAAAGCGGAATTTATATATTAATTAAAGTAATAAGCGAGGCATTTTATGGCAAAACCTATCGTAGCTATTGTTGGCCGTCCTAATGTTGGTAAGTCAACTTTATTTAATCGCATTGTTGGTGATCGACTTTCAATTGTCGAAGATACACCAGGGGTAACCAGAGACCGAATTTATGCTAGTGCTGAATGGTTAAATCATAGTTTTAGTTTAATTGATACTGGTGGTATTGATATTGGTGATGAACCATTTTTAAAACAAATTACACAACAAGCACAAATTGCAATGGATGAAGCGGATGTTATTGTCTTTGTAACTAGTGTTACTGAAGGGGTAACGGATGCTGATGAACATGTGGCTAAATTATTATATCGGAGTGATAAACCCGTTATTTTAGCCGTTAATAAAGTCGATAATCCTGAACGTCGTGAAGATATTTATGATTTCTATTCATTAGGTTTTGGTGATCCATATCCTGTGTCAGGGACTCATGGTGTCGGTGTAGGCGATTTGTTAGATGCAATTATTGCTGACTTTCCTGATGAAAATTACGTTGAGGAAGACGATTCAATTAAGTTTAGTTTAATTGGCCGTCCTAATGTTGGTAAATCTTCACTGGTCAATGCGATCTTAGGTGAAGAACGTTCCATTGTATCTAACATTAGTGGTACTACGCGTGATGCGATTGATACGAAATTTATTGCTGACGATGAAGAATTTATCATTATTGATACGGCTGGTATCCGTAAACGTGGTAAAATTTATGAAAATACTGAAAAATATGCTTTTATGCGGGCCATGGCTGCAATTGATCGTTCTGACGTTGTGTTAGTCGTTTTAAATGCTGAAGAAGGCATTCGGGAACAAGATAAGCGAATTGCGGGTTATGCACACGAAGCAGGACGCGGTATCATTATTGTTGTTAATAAATGGGATACTGTTAAAAAAGATACTCACACCATGGATGACTTTACGAATTATATTCGTGCTGAATTTCAATATCTTGATTACGCACCGATTGTTTTTGTATCAGCAGTAACTAAACAACGTTTAAACCAATTACCAGCTTTGATTAAACGTGTTAGTGAAAATCAAAATCGGCGTATTCAATCAGCAGTTTTAAATGATGTCTTATCAGATGCAATGGCTTTACAACCAACACCATTGGTAAATGGCAAGCGGTTGCGGGTTTACTACGTAACACAAGTTGCTGTAATGCCACCAACTTTTGTGGTATTTGTAAACGATCCGAAGTTGTTACATTTTTCATATCAACGCTTTTTAATTAATCAATTACGAAAAACGTTTGATTTTGAAGGGACCTCAATTAAATTAATTCCACGAAAACGTAATTAATTTTTATAAAAATTAATCATTTGTGTATAAAAGCCTTGTCATTAAGCGCTTTATATGCTAATTTTAAAACATAATAACAAATCAAATTTGTTATTCCACAACTTTTGGAGGTGAATTGATTCATGGCAAACAAAGCAGAATTAGTTGAAAGTGTTGTATCACAAACAGGTTTAACTAAGAAAAACGCTACTGCAGCAGTTGATGCAGTATTTGGTTCAATCCAAAATCTCTTAGCTAAAGGCGAAAAAGTTCAATTAATCGGTTTCGGTAACTTCGAAGTACGGCAACGTGCTGCTCGTAAAGGTCGTAACCCACAAACAGGTGCTGAAATTCAAATTCCAGCAAGCAAAGTTCCTGCATTTAAACCAGGTAAAGCATTAAAAGAAGCTGTTAAATAACCAAAGTTAATGCAGAAATGTTGAAACCTCGCGGTTTTGCGGGGTTTCTTTTTGTATTTTTGGCAAAATGAACAACTTCTGAGCACTTTTCATTTCAAAAATAGCGATTTTAACATTACAAAAGTTGTTCACTTTTACATATTATTTACGCTTAATCATGTGGTACTTGTAATAATATTTAAATCATATAAATGTAATTACTATGCTTAATTGATATAATCAATAGTGAAAATAGTGAATAGGCAAAGAGGGAAGTCGAGGCCTAACACCGTTTAGAAAAGTGAACCTGGGGTATGAGAATTAACTACTGTGATCCAATAGAGATATAGTAATATATTCTTTTCTATACGCCAAAGGCACGTGTTAGCGTCTAGGTGTCGATTCAAATCCGACCGCTATTTTCTTTTGAACAGCATCTATCAAATGATAGATGCTGTTTTGCCTTTTTAAATATAAAATTACAAGCGCAAAGTATTTTTTACTTTTCTTTAAATATTCTAGGCACTACTCTTTAGGAAGTGCTATGATATGCTTAAACTTTCATTAAAGGACGTATGCTATGAGTTATTCACAAAAAATGTTAGATGCTTTAGATAAACAAGATTTATCATTAGCCAACCAAATGTTTACTAAGGCTTTGCAAAAAGATGATGATGATACTTTATATAGTTTAGCTGAAGAATTATATGCACTAGGTTTTTTGCAACAAGCACAACAATTATATGAACGTTTACTAAAACGCTATCCCCAAGAAGATGATATTAAAACGGTTTTAGCTGATATTGCAATTAGTAATGGCGATACCGATACAGCTTTAAATTATTTAGCAGATATTCAACCCACTTCATCAGCATATGCGGCTAGTTTACTAACAACAGCTGACTTATACCAAACGCTAGGCATGACAGAAGTTAGTGAACAAAAATTGCTAGAAGGGATGCGCTTGTATCCTGATGAACCAGTAATGACCTTTGCTTTAGCAGAATTGGAATTTAACATTGGCAATTATCAAGCAGCAATTACACTTTATCAAACATTATTAGCTAGTGATATTAATGAAATGTCTAATGTCAATATTAAAGCGCGTTTAGCTTCAGCTGAAGCCTTATATGGTGATTTTGAAGATGCACAACAAACATTCGCTAAAATTCCGCATCCTGAATTGAGTAATGATGAACTATTTCAACTAGGAGTGGTTAATGCCCAATTACATGATAATAAAAAAGCCGTTGAAGTATTAACAGAATTACAGCAACGTGATGCCCAATATACTTCCTTATACCCAGTGCTAGCCGAATCTCAAGAACATCTTGGCCAGTTACAAGCAGCTTTGCAAACTGTGCAAATTGGTTTAGGAATGGATGAATTTAATGAACGCTTAAACAAGCGTGGCAGTGAAATTGCTATTAAATTAGGTGATTTGCAATTAGGTGAAAAATACTTACGAGCGGCTTTAGAAATTGCTCCAGATAATATGAGTACAGTTGTTGCTTTAAGTAACTTATTAATTACACAAAAGCATTATGATGAAAGTATTGCTTTGTTAAAACCGTTATTAAAACAGCAAGCAGTTGATCCACAAGTTTATTGGAATTTAGGACAATCATACTTAGCCCAAGATCAGCTTATGCAAGCACGTGATAATTACATGCAGGCTTATGATGCCTTTCAACAAAATCCTACTTTCTTTCGCCAATTAGTAACTCTCTTTCAAATGACTGGTGATCGTCAGCCAATGCTTTCTGCGTTAAAACGTTATGTAAAATTACAACCAGATGATCTAGATATGCAAGAACTACTTGATGAATATCTACATGAAAATAACTAATGCTTATCAAATATTGATTTTTGATTATGATAGAAATAGGAACGTAAAGTTTTAATAATAAAAAGGAGTACCATGTATGATTATTACTTTTAAAAAAGACGCTGATCCACAAGTTTTAGACAGTATCAAACAACTTTTAAGACAAAAACATTTACATGGTTTTCAAGCTGGACAACGTTTGGCTATTGTTCATCAAAAAACAATTGAATTTAATGAAGAACAGCGCAATGCCATTGAAGAAACAATTAGTAACGAACCTACTTATATTGCAGTTAGTCGCATGTTTCATCCGCATGATACCGTCATTAAATTACCGCATAGTGAGATTGGTGGCACACACTTTGCTATGATTGCTAGTTCACCAGTAATTCAATCTAATGGCCAAATTCATCGTGCTGCCATTATGGCTCATCAAGGTGATGCAACTATTTTGGCTGGTAATGCGTTTGCACAACAAATGAATGCTTACGATGATGAAAATACTAATACTGGTGAAAATGGTTTACAATATCTTCGCGCGGCGGCTGATGCTAATGAATTGGATGTTATGAGTGAAGTAGATAGTGTAGCACATATGGCAATGGTGGCCCATTATGCTGATATTATTAAAATTGGCGCTCGGAATATGCGTAATTATGAATTATTAAAAGCTGCTGCACAAACTAATAAAGTTTTAGCATTAACTCGTGCTAAGGATGCAACGATTGATGAATGGCTTAACGTAGCAGAATACATTGCTGAATTAGGTAATATGCAAGTAATTTTGGTCGATGAAGGCATTCGTACTTTTGCAGATGAACATACTGCTTATACCATGTCATTAGAAACAATACCACTTTTGAAGAAATTAACTCATTATCCGGTATTAATTTCACCAAGTATTAGTAGTAACGATCATCATTTAGTGGCACCAATGACACGTGCTGCGTTGGTTAGTGGTGCTAATGGTGTGCTAATTGATGTTAGCGATGATACTAAAAATCATATTGATGAAGCAGCCATTACTTCACAAGAATTTTTAACGTTAGGTCAACAAGTTAAATCATTAACTTCATCAATGCCATTGTGGCGTGAAAATGATGATTAAATTGTTTAAATAAATAATATTTAGATCACGATTACTTCGTGATCTTTTTTATAA
>JAHLFS010000044.1 GCA_018883675.1 Candidatus Paralactobacillus gallistercoris
GGTACTACCAACCGTTAATTGCGAATGTAAAGTTACTTGACCACCTAAACTTTCGGTAATTTCTTTAACAATTGAAAGACCTAAGCCGGTACCCCCACTATTTTTACTTCGGGATGGATCTACCCGATAAAAACGTTCAAAAATGCGTTTTTGCATATCAGCGGCGATGCCAATCCCCGTATCTTGAACTTGAAACTGGACTTGTTGGCCATTATCATGCCATCGTACCCATACTTGCCCATGGTCACGATTATAAAAAATCGCATTGGCTAATAGGTTCTTAATAATTTGATCCAATTTAACCGGATCAATAACAATTACGGCGTTATCAGGCACATCAACATGCATGGTAATGTGGCGTTTGGCAATTTGTTGAGCCAATAACTTTTGGGCTTGTTGCACAATATCCAAAATTTTAACTTCTTTAAAACTACTATCACGATGATTATCTAAACGCGACAATGCCAAAATATCCTGAATTAATTGTTCTAAACGCTTACTTTCATCAAAAATAATTTTAATAAATTGTTCGTTAGTTGTGGGATCGTCTTTAGCACCATCAAGCAAGGTCTCCGCAAAGCCATTAATCGCCGTAACCGGTGTTTTTAGTTCGTGTGAGACATTGCTGACAAAATCTAACTGCATTTGTTCCACACGACGAATTGAAGTTAAATCATATAAAATCACTAGTACCTGTTGTTTGCCCCGTGGGGTTTGTAATTCAACAACCGTAGCATCAACATAACTTTCTTCACCTTGAACTAGTTGAATTTCTTTATGGTGACTTTTATGATGACGAAAAGTATGTTCAATCATACGACTTAAAGCATAAGTCTTTACCACATCAATGTACGGATAACCATCGGTAATCTGCTGCCGCCCTAACAAGCCCACTAGTGATTCATTATGCAAAACAATATTCCGATCGCTATCAATTACCATTACTCCTGATGGCAAGTGATCGATTAAACTATCAAAACTAGCTTGACGTAATGCGGCTTTTTCACGTAATGACTCTAAGGTTTCATTTAAATGATTAGTTTCATTAACTAGCGGTGCCAAAGTATTATGTGGTTCCACCAACATCGGGGTAATTTGCTTTTTATGACGACTTTGATACATATTATTAGTTACTGCCTGTAAATCATAAATTAAATGATAATGTTCATATAGTAACCAAATTACATAACCCAGCCAAAAAACAATTAAAAGTGTTGATAAAGTAATATCAAATGCACTCCAATGACGCGTTCGCATTATGATTAAAGCTGATAAGGTAATTAAACTTAAAATACCCAGCAAAATTGCTGGGAGATACTTACGATAACGATTCTTATTCATCAGTTGGTTCCTCAAATTGATAACCAAAGCCACGAATGGTCTTTAAATACTGCGGATGTTTGGGATCTTTTTCGATTTTATCACGCAAATGACTAATTTGAATATCCACCATCCGGGTTTCAGCTGGGTATTCAAACCCCCATACACCATTTAATAAGCTTTCCCGACTTAAAGTTTTCCCAGTATGCTTAGCTAAATAAACTAATAATTCGAATTCCTTTGGCGTTAATTGAATCTTATTGTCATCAACCATTACTCGGTAATTAACGGTATCAATTGTAATATTACCGACCGTAATTTTAGATGAAGTATTACCATGATCATTATCATTAACACGGCGGGCAATCGCTTTAATCCGGGCAATAATTTCCCGCGGACTAAATGGCTTCGTAACATAGTCATCAGCCCCTAACTCCAAGCCAACGATTTTATCTGTTTCGCCATCTTTAGCCGTTAAAATCATAATTGGTGTTTGATTACGATCTGCCCGTAAGCGTTTAGTAACTTCTAGACCGTCTAATTTTGGTAGCATTAAATCTAAAATAATAAAGTCATAATGATGATCACTTGCCTTTTGATAAGCGGTTTCGCCATCATAAGCAACATCAACATCATATTGTTCCTTTTCAAGATTATACTTCAATAAAGTAACAATGGCTGGTTCATCATCAACGACTAAAATCTTTCTCATAGTAACCTCCTACTTAAACGTAACTACACCAATTTCATACGGCGAATCATTGAAAATAGCTGATTCAAGAATGCGAAATTCACCGGTTTGATCTTGGACCCGTAGATGACAAAATGTCGGACTCTTTTGTAAAGCATAATAAAATTCTTTTTCATTAGTAACCGGAATTTGATTACAAGCAATGATAACATCACCAACATGTAAATCCATTTTGGCAGCTGGCGTATGTGGTAAAACAGCAATTACTCGTAAACCATTCGGTACTTGGTTAAAACGTAACTTGCCGCGATGATTAAAATAACTAGTAACCAATATTAATAAACCACTAGTAATTACTGCTAACCAACTTAAAACAACGAGATGACGCGGTTGCCACCAACACATGCCGCCTAATAACAAGCATAATGTTGCTTGTATTATTTGGGTAGTCATCAACCGCTGGCGCGCTGTAAATGGTAATTGACGTTTAACTAATTGCGTAAAGCCCAAAATAAGTGGCAAGACAAAAATCGTAACATGTTGTTGGCTATGCATCAAAGGTAAGTGCAAAGTCAACCAATTACCAGGAATAAAAACAATTAATGGCACTAAATAAAACTGGCGTAACCGGTATGAACTAGTCAACTTACCCCGTTGGGTGCGTTGCAATTCTGGCGAATAGGCATCGGTCGGTAAATAATTTAATAAACCAGCACCAATTACACTCACAAGTGCGCTAAGTAAAAAGGCTACTGCTACCGCATTAGGTCGCGGATGAACAGTTAAAACATAACCTAAAGTTGCTAAAAGTAACCAAAACGGTAACTGATAACCAATAACACTTAGTAGCAACCCCAAACTGCCTAAAAGCTCAACCCATAACAACCATTTAAGTGGTAAGACCAAGCCAACAGCTAACAACAAAATTGATAAAAGTAAGCCGATGATAATACTTGGCCACCAAAACCGGCGCATTTCTTGCCAGTGTGATTGTAAAGCACTATGAAAATAGTGCCGTTCGGTTTGAATACGGTGATAAGTCCAATAACAAGCAACCAAAATACCAACCCATAAAATTGGTTGCCACCAAATAATACTCATACTCGCTGCCTCCACCAGAATAACTAATCACTTATCAAGTATATCATGAAAAGTTATGTCCGCTAGTTAATCGGGATTCTTTTGACTTAATTGCCATTGTAAATAAGCATTAATAAATGGATCTAACGCGCCATCAAGCACGGCTTGGCCATTGTGAGTTTCATAACCCGTACGATGATCTTTAACCAATGTGTATGGATGAAAAACATACGAACGAATTTGCGAACCCCAGCCATTTTCCATGGTTTCACCCTTAATGGCAGCTTTTTCTTTTGCCTGTGCTTCTAATTTCCGTTGGTATAACTTAGCTTTTAACATATTCATAGCCGTTTCACGGTTTTGCAATTGTGAGCGTTGTGCTTGCGAACTTGTTACAATGCCAGTCGGTAAGTGGGTAATCCGCACGGCTGATGAAGTTTTATTAATATGCTGACCGCCAGCGCCACTAGAACGAAAAACATCAATCCGCAAGTCTTCTGGTCGAATATCAATATTAATTGATTCATCTAGTTCTGGCATAACATCAATTGATACAAACGAAGTATGCCGACGACCAGCAGCATCGAATGGTGAAATACGTACAAAACGATGGACGCCTTTTTCCGAACGCAATAATCCATAAGCATTAGCTCCCTTAATCATTAAGGTTACACTCTTTAAACCGGCTTCTTCACCAGCTTGATAGTCAACTACTTCAACTTGTAATTGGTGTTGTTGGGCCCAACGAGTGTACATTCGTAACATCATTTCGCCCCAATCTTGGGATTCGGTACCACCAGCACCAGGATGAATTTCCATGATAGCATTATGACTATCATAAGGTTCATTTAATAATTGTTGCATTTCGTACTGAGCTAATTCCGCCTGCAGTTTTTCGAGTCCCGTTTCAAATTCGGTCATCATTTCATCATCATTTTCTTCTTGTAAAAGGGATAAGCTAACTTGTAATTCATCACCTTGATCTTGCAACGTTTGAAAAGCGTCATATTTTTGCTTTAATAAGTTATTAGCATTAATTAATTGTTGAGCTTGTTTTTGATTATCCCAAAAACCGGGTTCAGCCATTTTAGCTTCGTTAATAGCGATACTTTCTTTAAGGGCATCTAAGTCAAAGAGACCCCCTAAATTGATTAATCTTAGTCATACATGCAGCGAGTGCATGTTTTGCTTCGCTCATTTCCACAAATACCAACTCCTTAATAATATGGATAAGAAAATCCAGCGTGATCACTAGATCAAAGCTGGATTTTTTGCTTAGTTTTATTACTAACTAACGACGAATATTTTGTCTAATTTGTGCTTTCATAAATAGACGGGTAACGCCAAAGTCAATATCAGCAATCATTTCCTCGAACATCCGGAAACCTTCTTCTTGATATTCAACTAATGGGTTCATCTGCCCATAACCACGTAACCCAATTGATTGTCGTAATTGATCCATCGCATCAATATGAGCAGTCCAATGTTCATCAACTACTCGCAAGATAATTACTTTTTCAAATTCAAGCATTTGTTGCGGATCAGCTAATTGCCGTTGCTTTTGTTTATAATTATCTT
This sequence comes from Candidatus Paralactobacillus gallistercoris, assembly GCA_018883675.1. Lineage (GTDB taxonomy): Bacteria > Bacillota > Bacilli > Lactobacillales > Lactobacillaceae > Paralactobacillus_A > Paralactobacillus_A gallistercoris. Next base: position 4,670 of record JAHLFS010000044.1, read on the forward strand.
CAACAAAGCCCATTAATAAATTGTAAATCCCATCAGCAGTTAAGCCTTCAAGATCTGTCATTGCCAGTTTATCTTCACTAACCATGTTTGCCCATGCAAAGTTTAAAATAGCTTGCAAGTTCCAATCTTTAGGATTACCTTGCGTATAAAGATCAACAATGCGTTTAACAGTTCGTTGAATCATTGGCATGATAACCGGTTTCATCAAATCATCAGTACTATTAATGATTTGCATCCGTTCTTTATAGATAACTTCACGTTGTTCACGCATTACGTCATCATATTGTAAGGTATTCTTCCGCGCATCATAGTTATTACCTTCAACACGTTTTTGTGCTGATTCAACTTGCTTGGTAATCATTTTACTTTCAATAACGGCATCTTCACCGTCAATCTTCATTTTATCCAAAAAGTCTTTAATCTTTTCAGAACCAAAGCGCTTCATTAGATCATCTTCTAATGACATGTAAAAACGCGTCATGCCCGGATCGCCTTGTCGGCCGGAACGACCACGCAACTGGTTATCAATCCGTCGTGATTCATGACGTTCAGTACCTAAAACAGCTAACCCACCTAAGGCCTTAACACCAGGTCCTAACTTAATATCAGTACCCCGACCTGCCATGTTCGTAGCAATCGTTACGGCACCACGTTGGCCCGCATTCATAATAATTTCAGCTTCTTTAAAGTGATTCTTCGCATTTAAAACAGAATGCGGAATGTGTTCTTTATCAAGCAATTTAGATAAACGTTCGGAAGATTCAACCGCAACAGTACCAATCAAAACGGGTTGACCTTTGGCGTGCCGTTCCTTAATTTCTTGCGCAACTGCCTTGAATTTACTATCAATCGTTGGGTATAAAACATCCGGATAGTCAACTCGAATAACGGGTTTATTAGTTGGGATAGCTACGACATTCATATTATAAATTTCCCGAAATTCTCCTTCTTCGGTCTTAGCCGTCCCGGTCATTCCAGATAGTTTTTCATACATCCGGAAATAGTTTTGGTAGGTAATATTTGCCATCGTTGAGGTTTCATCTTCAATCTTAACGCCTTCTTTAGCTTCGATTGCTTGATGTAAGCCATCAGAGTAACGGCGTCCTTCCATTACACGCCCAGTAAACTGATCAACAATATTAACTTTGCCATCTTGAACCACATAGTCAACATCTTTTTGCATAATGAAGTTAGCGCGTAAGGCTTGGTCAATATGATGAGTTAAGGCCGTATTACCTTCAGAATAAAGGTTCTTTAACCCAAACATTTTTTCAGCCTTAGCGATACCTTCTTCAGTTAAACTAACTGTTTTAGTTGGCCAGTCAATTTCGTAATCTTCATTTTCTTTTAACTTCTTAGCAAACTTATCAGCCCGTAAATATAGCTTGGTAGATTTTTCGGCTTGTCCAGAAATAATTAATGGGGTACGCGCTTCATCAATTAAAATTGAATCTACTTCATCAATAATTGCGTAATTCAATGGTCGTTGTACCATTTGTTCTTTGTAAACAACCATATTATCACGTAAATAATCGAAACCTAATTCACTGTTAGTAGAATAAGTAATATCGGCATTATAAGCTGCTCGTTTTTCTTCAGGTGTTTTTGAATTTAAATTAAGGCCAACTGTTAAACCTAACCAACGGTATAATTCACCCATTTCCGTCGCATCACGCGTTGATAGGTATTCGTTAACCGTAACTACGTGAACTCCTTTACCAGTTAACGCATTAAGATATACGGGCATCGTAGCTGTTAAGGTCTTTCCTTCCCCAGTACGCATTTCAGCGATATTACCACCATGTAAAGTAATCCCACCAATAATTTGTACACGGAATGGGAATAAACCCAAAACCCGCTTTGCAGCTTCACGCACTGTCGCAAAAGCTTCAGGTAATAATTCGTCTAATGTTGCTCCCTTTTTAAGCCGTTTTTTAAATTCAGGGGTTTTGGCCTGTAATTGTTCATCTGTTAACGCAGCATATTCATCTTCATATGATTCAACTTTATCAGCGATTTTATTCATGCGCTTAATTTCGCGTTTATCGCTTTCGATCCATTTCTTTAAAAAGTTGGCCATCGACAAAAATTCCTCTCCGTACAATTTAAGTATCAATATATTTTAACATTAATAATAATTATCAACAAGATTACTAATAATTCTAATATTTAAGTACGCAAAAAGAGCTTGTAACAATGTTGTTACAAGCTCTTTTATATTTTCTTAGTTATTAGTCATTAGTTTCAATTAAACCATAACGACCATCATTACGTTTGTAAACAATGCTGATACCATTTGTATCAGTATCTTCAAAGATAAAGAAGTTATGATCAAGCATATTCATTTGTAAAATAGCTTCTTGACTATCCATTGGTTTCAAAGCTAACCGTTTGGTCCGCACAACTTCCATCTTATCTTCATCGTTGCCGTTAGCTTCAGCTTCGGCTTCATAATCAGCATCTGGAATAGTTAATTTGAAATCATTAATTCCCTTATCACGTGATTTCCGGTTAATACGGGTATTAAACTTATGAATTTGTCGTACTAACTTATCAATTACGAGATCAATACTCTTGTAAAGATCTTCAGATACTTCTTCAGCACGTAATGAAAGATATGGTAATAAGATTGTGACTTCAGCTTTTGCTGATTTATTTGGATAAACTTTTAAGTTAACATGCGCAATCACTTTGGATTTGCTGTTAACAAAATATTTATCTAATTTGTTGATTTTCTTTTCAACATAACTACGAATAGCATCAGTAACTTCGATGTTTTCACCACGTACATTGTAATCTAACATAAGCTTTAGTCTCCCCTTCCCTAAAGTCCTCTTACATCTTTAATTATAAATAAAAAAATTAATGTTACCAATATTAACGCTTAACGTCCTAGGGTAAAACTATCAATATCATTAATAAAACCATGGTGGCGTAAACATTGACGAGCATGCCATAGCGTTCGTCCGGTTGTATAAATATCGTCTACTAATAAAATACGGGCATGACGATTAATTTGTTGACTACCGACATAAATAAATGATTGGGGTGTTTGTAAACGTTGTTGGCGTGTTTTTTGTGCTTGTGGTTTAGCAGTTGCTTGTTTAGCTAATAATTTTGTTAACGGCACAACATTTTCATATAATCCCCATACATGATCAAAACCACGCTGAGCAATATGTTTTTCTTCACTAGTAATAGGGACAATGTATTGATAATGACAATGATAAAAATAAAGGTGCAATAAATCACTAAAGACAGTGCGCAAATGATAAGCGCCGTAACCTTTATACTGCATAAAATATTGTGCTAAGGCATCATTATATTGTAATAACGCCGTATGTTGACAATGTTCATGTGGGTATAAGTGTTGCTAATACTGACAGTCTTGACAAATTTGTGTATGCTTTTGATAACGAAAACAACGCGGACAATGCTGATATTTATCTAAATATACAAAATTCCGGCGACAATATTGACACAAATGCGGCTGCCAATATGGTTGCCAGCTAAACAACCATGCTAATGATAATTCTTCAGTAATCCGTTGCTGACATAATAAACATTTCATAATTTTTTAATTTGCTTAGCCTTACAATTCATAGTTTTAATTTGGCAACATGCTTGTTTAACATTAATTGTCAAATGCTTGCATAAAAAGACAACGATCCCTGCTGTATCCGTAGCATAACGCCCAACCCGCCCCGCAATTTGAACCAATGCTGCTATTGAAAAAGACGGCGCATCCGCTTGATATACCAACACATCAACATTTTTAAAAGTTACACCCCGTTCTAAGATTGTCGTTGTAATCAACACATCAATTTGGGCTTGGCGAAAGGCCGTAATTTTAGTAAGACGCTGGGGATCATTAGCATAAACACAAGCAATCCGCCGCTTAGGAAATAGTTGTTGCCATAATTGCTGTAATAATGGTAACCAACGAATATATGGCACAAAAATTAATAATGGGCGGGAACGCGCAAAAGTACGCTGCAAATAACGTCGCCACAACCATGGCAGAGTACGTGGTGCTAAATTAGGAATAATTTTAATACGTGGTACCGGTAATAATTGTTGATGATAGCGCAACGGTAAATAACTAACCTTTAATTGTTGGTAATTAATTTGGCGCAATAATGCTGGTGATGGTGTTGCTGTCAAATAAAGACAAGCACTATCAACCTTCCGCGCTTGTTGAATGGCAAACTGTAATGTCGTATCATCAGCTAACGGAAAAGCATCAACTTCATCAACAATAATGGCATCAAAAGCATGATAAAACCGCCATAGTTGGTGTATTGTACATAATACCAATTGGGTATACTGGTATGGTTGCTTTTGTTTACCATGCAATAAACTAATTGGCACAGTGAACGCTTGTTGCAACCGTGGATATAATTCTAAACAAACATCAACACGGGGTGCCGCAATCGCCACTCGCCAGCCGCGCGCTAATGCGGCAGCAATGCCTTGAAATAACATTTCTGTTTTTCCAGCACCCGTAACAGCCCAAATCAAGCGTGTTTGTCGTCGTAATAAAGTTTGTGTAATAGTCGTGGCAATTTGGGCTTGGGCAGCTGTTAATTGTCCCTGCCATTGTAAATAATTACATTGTTTAACAAATGCGTTTTTTTCAGGCAAATAATATAAAAATTGATCAGTAGTAATTCGTCCCAAAGCGAGACAATTTGGGCAATACTGTAAACCGTTCGGAAGAACATGAACAGCTTGTAAATGATAATGACAACGTTGGCAATAATTATTAACAAGGGCTGGTCTTTTTTGTAAAAAAGGAAGCAAAGATTGATAATGCAAACGTTCAATATCACTTAATAATAATTGGCGCCCGTACATCACGTTTAAATTTGGCATAATTTTACTCCTCAGTTATAATTACGCCAAAAGTGTAATTGATAGCTGAGGAAATAATATGACATTAAGTATTTATCAAGCCCAACAAAATGAACTAGTTATTAAAAAATCGCGTTTCATTTGTCATTTACTTCCCATCACTAGTGAAGATGATGCCAAATTACAATTAACGCAATTAAAACAACAAACACCACAAGCAACGCACCATTGCTTCGCTTATATTGATAAGCATACTGTCCATATGAGTGATGACGGCGAACCCAGTGGCACCGCGGGACGACCAATTTTAAGTGTGTTACAAAGTAAGCAACTTACTAATGTTTTAGCCGTAGTAATCCGTTACTTTGGTGGCATTAAATTAGGTACTGGTGGTTTAAGTCGCGCTTATCGGCAAAGCGTTACTGATACTTTGCAAAAAGCAACGTTAGCAACCTTGCAGGCCCAACAAGAATTAAATACCACGGTTAACTATTCGCAATGGCAAGCCTTACAACATTTTTTACCGGTAACAATGATTAAAAAAGTTACATATGATATTAACGTTAAAGTAACGTTACTATGCGAACCGCAACAAATCATTACTTACCAGCGACAAATCAATAACTTGTTACACACGCAATTAACTTTTCAAACTGGGCCAATCTCCCAAGTATTAATACCATTAAAAAACGGTCTGATGAAATAATCACCAGACCGTTTTATTTAAATTTACTACCAAAATCATCATTCGGCGCCGAGCGTGATAATTTATTAATCATATGTTGAATTAAATGAATCAATGGTTGCCGTTTTTCACCTAGTAAACCAATTAATTCAATAAACAATTCCAAAGCAATTAACACCCCAAGCGTTAACGCAATGTTTCCCCAAATTGTTGATAATGGATAAATCATCGCAATAAATGAAAAAATAAGTGATAACCCGTAAATAGCTAACACCGTTTGCCGATGAGTAAGTCCTAATTGCATTAAACGATGATGTAAGTGCTTCTTATCAGCTCGTGTAACGGGTTGATGATTTAATAAACGCCGAATAATGGCATAAAAAGTATCCATAATCGGCACTCCCAAAATTAAAATAGGCACTGCCATTGTTGTTAACGTAACATTTTTTAAACCTTTTAAGGACAAAACGGCAATCATAAACCCGATAAATAACGAACCAGTATCGCCTAAAAATACTTTGGCCGGATGAAAATTATATGGTAAAAAGCCAATTAAAGCAGCCATTAAGGCAAAAATCATAATGGAAACATACGTACTAGAACTTTTAAAAAAATAATTCACAATGCCCATTGTAAATGAACCAATGATGGCAATGCCTGTTGCTAAGCCGTCGAGACCATCAATTAAATTAATGGCATTGGTAATTGCTAAAATCCAGAAAATGCTAATTGGAAAACTTAACCAACCTAAGTGTAGTTTAATATTAACAAAAGGTAAGGTAATGTGGGTCATTTTAATGCGTGCTAAAAAATAAATAATCAAAGCCGCAATTAAAATTCCCAACATTTTTTGCCGCGGTGTTAGTTCTTTAATATCATCAATCATCCCAGTTACTACGATTACACACGAAGCTAAAAAAATACTAAAAAGTTCATGTGTTGGAAATTCCGACCGTAATAACACAAAAGTTGCAAATGTAAATGATATAAAAATAGCTAAACCACCCATTGTTGGCATCGGATGAGTATTAACCCGCCGGGCGCTAGGTTTATCAATAGCACCTAAAACATAGGCTAACCGGCGCACAAACGGTGTTAAAAATGCAGCGATGATCATTGTTAAAAAGAGCTTAACGATCACTTGAAACAGGTGTAACATCCGTTGTTCAACCTCCAAGTGTTTTTAGTATTCACTAAATTTCAATATATCAATTAATAAAAATATTCGCAATTCTTATTTTATATTACGTAAAGAAATTTAAAAAGAGCCCTGAAAATTTCAAGGCTCTTTTAAATTTTATTTAGCATATTCGACTGTGCGAGTTTCGCGAATGACGGTTACTTTAATATGACCAGGATATTCTAGTTCTTTTTCAATACGTTCTTTGATATCATGTGCCAAAATAACCGCTTGATCATCATTGATTTCTTCAGGTTTGACAATAACACGAATTTCGCGACCAGCTTGAATTGCAAAACTATGATCAACGCCAGCAAAATCATTAGTAATGCTTTCAAGTTTTTCTAAACGATGAATATAATTTTCCAGTGATTCGGAACGTGCGCCTGGACGTGCTGCCGAAATCGCATCAGCGGCAGCTACTAAAACTGCAATACTTGAAGTTGGCGCAACATCACCATGATGACTCGCAATCGTATTAATTACGACCGGTGATTCATTATACTTGGTAGCAATTTCAACCCCAATTTCAACATGCGAACCGTTCACTTCATGATCTAATGCTTTACCAATATCATGCATTAAACCAGCACGACGCGCTAAATCAACATTTTCGCCTAATTCAGCTGCCATAATACCAGCTAATTTAGCCACTTGAATGGAATGATCCAAAACGTTTTGACCATAACTAGTCCGGAAATGCAATCGTCCTAAGATTTTAATCAAATCTGGATGCATACTATGGATACCTACATCAAAAATGGCTTGTTCACCAATTTCACGAATCCGTTCGTCCATTTCCTTCCGGGCTTTATCAACCATTTCTTCAATCCGGGCCGGATGGATACGCCCATCTTGAATTAATTTTTCCAAAGCCATCCGTGCAATTTCGCGCCGAATTGGATCAAAACCGCTTAATACAACTGCTTCGGGAGTATCATCAATAATTAAATCAATCCCCGTTAATGTTTCCAAAGTCCGAATATTCCGACCTTCGCGACCAATAATTCGTCCTTTCATTTCATCATTCGGCAAATTAACAACCGTTACCGTTGCTTCAGAAACGACATCAGCAGCGCTACGTTGAATTGCATCAACAATTAATTCCCGGGCACGTCGTTCTGCATTCATCTTAGCATCGTCTTCACTTGCCTTAATCATCACGGCCCGTTCATGGATTAAGTTTTCCTTAGTTTGATCCAAGATTTGTTGGCGCGCTTCTTCAGGTGATAATTGTGCTACTTCGGATAATTTTTCTTGTTGTTGAACAATTAAATCATCAATTTGCTTATGCTGTTCTTCTAATTGTTGTTGGCGTTTATTTAATTTAAGCTCACGATTGTCCAAAGCCTGTTCTTTTTTACCAAGGCTATCATCTTTACGAT
>JAHLFS010000002.1 GCA_018883675.1 Candidatus Paralactobacillus gallistercoris
AAGTGATATTGTTGCCGTGCTTCCATAATAGGCGTGAAACCAATTTTAATTAATGTTCCCACTGGTTTAGCTGTCATTGAATTAATGCCAGCGTAAACTAATAATTCATGAGTTTGGGAATCTTCACGTAAATCATAGTATGGTAATTGTACGGGTTTACTCATTGCCAAAATCGGTTCATGAGTTTTGTTAGCTTCTTGATACAAGGCTCGATCAGATAAGCCACTATAATTCAAGTGCAAGTAGCCTTTTTTCTCAAGCAAACGTGCTAATTCATTAATATTAATTTGTTCAGCACTAGTAGTGCGTAATTCAACAGGCATGATTTTTTGCTGATCAAATAACCCTGCTGAAGGAATGTTTTGATTAAATAATGGTTCGTTGCTACTAGTGGTCTCATTAGGATTACCACCTAATGCTTTTTCAACATACGGGGAAATATCAAATTTAACGGTTTTATCAGTAAAGTAGTAAACGAAATTTAAAAATAAGAAATACTCTAATACTAAAAAAGCTAATAAATACCAAAATCCCTGCCAACGATAGCCTTTATAACGGAAATTATCAATGGCAACATACAATAAATAAAAATTAACAATAAAGGCAATCACAGTAATTGCGCGGTTTTTAGGTTTGTCTTTAATATTAAAATAACCCAAAAACTGACTTAATAGTTGTAATCCTGAAATCATTATTGATTACCTCCTTGAGTTGCTTGGTTATTACCAGTTGGTTGATTAGTTGTATCATCGGCAGGATGATTACCAGGCGTACCGGCTGATTTATTAGGCGTCGTAGTTTGGGCATTATTAGGCGTGGTTTGGTTATTAGTTTGTTGATCAGGCGTTGCTGGCGTCTTTTTTGTCGTGTCATTCGTAGTAGTTTGCTGTTGGGTTGGTTGTTGTTTATTTTCAGTATTTGTCTGGTTATTATTAGCATCATCAGTTACCGTTTTACTTTGACTAGTTGCTTTATTAACCGTACTTGAAGATGATTGTGGTTTATCCGCGATGCTAGTTGATGTATTATTTGACATTTGTTTAGCACGTTCAGAACTAACCGTACGCGAATATTGTGCAGCCGATTGCGGTCGTGCCGTTGGTTTAATCGTTGTATGAACAATATTCCAACCGGAAATTAAAATAACCAGGGAAATAATAGCTGCTGGCGTTAATAATGGGGGTGTACGATGATCCATAATTAATTCTCCTCGTTAATTTTTTGCATAATTGTTGCTAATTGCTGTTTAGTTTGTTGCCAATCATCATTAACAATTACATGCGCATATGGTTTTAAATCAGTTGGCAAATGTAAATCGCGTTGGTATTCAGGGCTATGCATTCGGTGTAACACCTGCTGCATTTGATCACCCCGTGATAACATGCGCTGCTGTAATTGGGCTTGATCCGACACTGTTAAAAAAATAAAAGTTAATTGCCGATGCGGTAATTTTTGTAAATAAGTGCGAACGCCAGCCGTATCTAACACAATCTCAGCAATATCATGCTGTTGCCAAGCTCGCTGTAATCCTTCTAATGATGAACCATATTGATAATTGTTATAAGTTACTTTTTCTAATAAATGCAACTTCTGCATGCTAGCATCATTTTCAAAATAATAATCAATACCATCTTTTTCATGAAGCCGTGGCAACCGTGTGGTATGAGTAATAACTGGTTGAACGTGATATTCTTGATGTAAATAATCACGAACCGTGGTCTTACCAGTGCCAGAAGCACCAGCAATAATGATTAAATGCTGCATTATTTTTACACTTCATTTCATCTGATTAATTTAAGATTTTAGCATATTTAATTGTAAATAACGTAATTAATTATATAAAAAATGATAAAAAAAGAACTTGCAATTAATTACAAGTTCTTTCAGAATAATTTTCAATCAATTTTATTCAAACATCTTTTTAGCAGCTTTGAGCAATGTCTTAGGATCCTTATCATAACGTGGGGTCTTTACTAATTTATCCATTGATACACCAGCAAAGTAGTAAGCAGCAATTTCACCACTGCGCACGGCACTTTCTTCAGTAAAGATCATTTGGTATGGTTGTTCAACAAATTCACCAGTAAAGGCCAAATTAGTTGAATGTTCAGGAATAATTTCAGGACGATCACTCTTAGCCCGGTTATTAAATAATGCTGAGGCATACGGCATGTATACAGGAATGCAGTTAATTACACTGTCTAAGATAGCTTGTTTCTTTTCCATAATATTAACTGGACCTGGATCAACCTTAGATAATTGACCAATTAATTCTTCCAGCATTTCTTTACCAGTCATCTTGATATATTGTTTATCAACAAATTCGCCCCGCCGCCGTGGATATAAGAAGTAACCCCAAATAACGGATTCATTTGGCTTTTGTGTTGTAAAGTGTGGTTGATGATGAACCACAATGGAAGTATTAACATCCTTTTGGCCTAATGGCGTAATTGGTTCAGTTGAAAGGAATGAATTTAACGCATTACCAGGTACTTGCGTAGTAATCCGCGTAATTTCATTAATTAACAAATGATTCTTAGTAGTTACCGTATAGCTAACCCATTCACTAGCATTCCGATCAGCAAAGAATTTATCCGGATTACCTAAATTATAGAAGTGTTCAGTAGCTTTCTTCCATAAACTTGATGCAGCACCGTAATCCATATTTTCTGGTGCAGGAGTATCATAATCACCTAATGTTGCTGAATCAGTAATTGAACCATTGGTAAAGAAAACAGCAGTGTCTTCATCAACATCAACATGTTCATGTTCACCAGTTGTAACATTTTCCATTTCTAAACCAGTAACCGTAATTTCGTCTTGCATTGGGGTATCCTTGAAGTCCCAATCAAGTACCCGCCGGTTTAATACAAAATGACAACCCTGCTTTTGCAAGTAATCAACTAACGGCATCATGATACTAGTTTGTTGGTTATAGCGGGTACGGTTAACCCCTACCAAATGTTCAATTTGCGTAAATTCATAAATCATTTGGTGCATGTAACGCCGTAATTCTTGCGCCGAACTTTGTACCCGAAAAGCAAACGTTGTTTCCCATAAATACCAAAAATTAGTTTCAAAAATATGCGGATCGTCAGCAAAATATTCCGCAATCGAAACATTATCTAATTCAGTTTCTTTATCATCAGGCATTAACATTAATTTAGTTAATAATAACCGGTCCTTATTATTTAAGCCTAATTTACCCCCGTCAACAATACCTACACCGCCTTGCATTAAACGCGCCCGGTCGTATGTCCGGTGACGTGCATCAAAATCACGGGTATCTTCAGCCGCAGTCATGCCTTTTTCAGTATAAGAGGGAACCCGACTTAAAAGATCCATTAAATCAACATATGTCCGGTAGTTAAGCATCCGGCCACCACGTGCAATGAAGCCCTTGGTGTTATTCATTGGATAATTTTTATTCCAATATTCTTTAGCAGCGGCTTCATCAGTTTCACCATCATTTGAACCATGGTCATCAAGACTATAAAAAGTAATATTTTTACCTTGCCAATGACCTTCTTGAATCAAATAAACGGCAGCAGCCATATTAGCAATGCCAGCCCCAATCATAATTGCTTTACTTTTTGTCATTGTTACTCCTCCTGCGTAAAAAACTCTTTACACCCTTAGTTTACTGAAAGTGTTTTCAAATAGAAAGTAAAAACGCTGCTAAATATGACAAATTTATAGAAATGATAAAAAATATCCCCACTTAAAAAGTGGGGATATTTGTCTAAGCATGAATGCTATTTGTCATTTTATCACTAACATTTGTTTTAATAAAAACATAATATGTCATCATTAAGTACGCACCAACATACATTAAAACCAGTAGCCATAGTTGTATTTTAATTTGAAATAAATAAATACCATAAGTCAACGTGGAAACCAAAATTTCGATAACAGTTATGGCAAACAAACGAGAATCAAGAAAAGTTGCCACAATTAATAAAATATCAACTAGATAACCATAACGATCATGCATTGCTGGTAAAAACATGACACACGTCCATACGGTCCATACCGCAAACTTAATGTAAGTAATGGCGTTATTGAAGTTAACAGATTTATTTAAAATAAAAAACAAACCAACGCCTAATAAAGCAATCGTAAAAATTAATGCCATCGGTTGCATAACATTAAAATATTTATAACCGTATAGTTCATCACTAATATGTCCGGTATTACCTAGCAATGCCCAAATATTAGGCATATTCAATGATATAAAAGGATATTCGCCTGATTGTTGGGTATAAATATTAAATGGCGCTAACCATGAACGTCCTGCTAAAATAGCCGGTAAACATGGTAAATAAAACGTTACTAAACTAATTAAAAAATATAAAATGCTAAACTGTTTTTTAGCAAAATACACGTAAATATAAAACGGTAATATAAATGCTGTCTGTAATTTAAAGGCAAAGGCTATTCCTAAAAATATAAATGAATATCCATATTTATCTTTAAATAAAAAAACAAGGGCTAAAACGATAAAACTTACATAAATCGAATCACATTGTCCCCATAACGCAGAATTAGCAAATACCGTTGGCAAAAATAAAACGACTGTATATACGCTAGTAAATAAAGCGGCTTTTTTATGTGTTTTAACTAATGTAGTTGCTAATACCGCAGTACTAATTGCTAAAACAAAATCAAAACAACAAGAAATGATTTTGTAACCTAAGATGGGATCAACTTTAAATTTAGCCATTAAAATAATTAGTAATTGATAAGGAATATTATAATCACCTACTTGCTGACGTAAGGCGTTATACATACCCATTTTGCGAATTTTATCAAACCATGGTATTAAGAAACCAGACATATCGCCACTAACAAAATTAATAACGTCATAGCGGATTAATATTGCTAAGAAACTTATAACAATTAACATCAGCCACCAGCAATTTTTTTGAAGCCATTTAACAATCTTTTTTTCTACATTAGACAAGGATTAACAACTCCTAATTATTTTCAATAAATATAATATGGATAATCATTAATTATATAATACCCTTTAAATGACTTTATGTATCATCATTAACGAATGTACTGCATATTATTTTTAAGAATAAAATAGCAAAGTTTAAAATACTAAAGTATGTGGCTTATTTCTTTTCCTTAATGATATAAATCGGCCGATGCTTTACTTGTAAATAAATACGACTAACATATTTACCCATAATGCCTAAGCAAAGTAACTGCACACCACCAAGCATTAGAATAATTGATACCATTGAAGCCCATCCAAATACACTACTATGTGGATCAATAAAATGACGAACTACCACAAAAATAATTCCTAAAATAGATAAAAATGCAGCCGCTAAACCTAACCAAACCGCAATTGATAATGGCGCTTCGGAAAAATCAGTAATGCCATTAATAGCATACTTAAATAGTGATCTAGTTGACCAATCACTTTTACCAGCAACCCGTTCAACATTATGATAATCCAAATATTTAGTACGAAAGCCAACCCAACTAAAAATACCCTTAGAAAAACGGTTGCATTCGGTCATTGATAAAACGGCGTCTACCATTTGCCGGGTCATCATACGATAATCACGAGCACCAGGAACAATGGCAGTGTTAGAAATTTTATTAATCACTTTATAAAACATATTTGATAAAAACGATTTAAACTTAGCTTCACCCTTGCGATCAACACGGCGTGTACCCACGCAATCATATTCACCGTCGGCTAAGTATTGATACATAGTTGGTAACATTGATGGCGGATCTTGTAAATCAGCATCCATTACCACAACATAATCACCATTAGCAGCTTGTAAGCCAGCATAAAGAGCGGCTTCCTTACCAAAATTACGTGAAAAGGTAATGTAATGAATATTATCAGGGCAATTATCATGTAATTTACGTAATTCAGTTAATGTATTATCTTGCGAACCATCGTCAATAAACCAATACTCGACATCAAGATCTGGTATTGATCGTAATACTTTACTAACAGCTGGATAAAAATATGGCAAAGCTTCACATTCGTTATAACAAGGTACAACTACCGATAGTAATTTTTTCATTTATTAACCACCTTTTTAATTTTTGGGTATATTTCTTTTGCTTTTTGCAATAACAGTTGCTTATTCATTAAGATTTGGTTCATTCCCCAACATGCTAAGCAAATTATTATAGGTTCAATCATTAACAAGTAACGACTACGTGCTTCCCATACAAGTAATAACAACATGTTACCTAACACCGTTAGAATTAAGGCATCCACGTAAGCAACGGGTTCTTTTTTCAATACCTTAATAATTACTCCTATTAATATTAGTAATATCATTGTTAAGTTAAAAGCTGTAGTCCAAGCCAAATATACATTACGATAAGGGCTATTAACATAAACCATTTTACTAACTAAATTAGCCATTTCACCATTATTATCGGCTGACCATGTGGTTAATAGTAGCGAACCATCCGTCCCGTCGGTATATATTTTTTTAATATGTGTAAACAGTGAACCAATAAACTTTAGTGGATGCGTTAAACTTTCTTGTAAATATTGTTTTTCTTCAATTTTAGCTACTTCAGCCACAGAGTGATGTTTTTTTAACCTAGCAGTATAATGCATTGTTGCATCATTATATGAAGCATCTTTATCATTTAATGCCATTAATGGCCAATTAATCACCGGAAAACCTAGCTCACTTTCAGGATATGGTGCGTTAATTAATGTTAATTCATTACTAGTTTTAACTAGTATTCCCGTTGGTATTATTAAAATTAATGCCAAAACAAGCCATTTTTAAATGACGATGTTCTTAGCCAGTAATGAATAATTATCGCAAGTAAGACAATTAAGACATTTGATTTCATTAAGGTACCCGAGACTGCGCAAATAATAATCAGTATCACCCGTTTTAAGCGTTGTCTTCTAATGTGTAAAAACGCATCATAGTTTACCAAAATCCCAACGGTCATCAGCATTGCTGGCCAGTCCGTATAAAACATATCTAAAATCACAAAAAACGGCCAAAATAATAATATCAACAAAGTAAAGCCAGTAGCTAAATATTGAGAAAAGCGTCGTTGAATTAAACGATACACTAGGTAAATTGTCATCCAAAACATCACAAAATTTAGCCCACAAAGCAACTGATACATGGTATGCAGATTAGTAATACCTAAAAATTGTAAAATTCCTTGTAAAAACACTTCTAAATAAGTTAATGGCAACAAGTTAGTACAACGATAAAATAAATAATGTTTAATGCCCGGATTAATCTGATTCCAATCAAAGTGATGATTTAAATATTCATTAGCACCGGCAAAACAATAATAAGTATCAAATGCTGGTTTAATCTGAATACTAACAAAAACATATATACTTAAACCAATAATTAATAAGGCATTAAGTAGCGCAATTTTGGTTAATATTTGATTAGAAAGCATTTTTAATTTATTAAAAATAACAAATAACAAAGTAAAAATAATTAAAACTAATAATGCTTCCTGCCAACCACGAAGACTATTCCAAACAAAATTAGTAAATAAAAAACTAGTAATTAAGATGGTAATTAATAAAACAAGCGTAACAGTATTAATTAACGTGATAATTCCTTTTTTTACTTTATCTATTATTCTTTCCGTTTCAATTAGTTATATTATTGATTATCCAATTCACTACTAACTAAATCAAGAACTAAAAAAGGACCTTCACTAACGAAGGTCCTTTTTTTCATTATACTAAAACACCATTATTATTAAACGTATACCACTTACCAGCGATTTGAACTTTACCAGTAGCCATCCAGCCGGTTTGTGGATCAAAATAGTAACGATGACCATTAATCGTCTGCCAACCAGTTAGGTAGGCACCATACTGGTCAAAGTAATACCAGTGATTACCAATTTGATACTTACCATTCTTATACATTTGGCCGTTATTATCAAAGTAGGTCATCCCGTATTGATTATTCGGTTCAACCGGTAACCATACAAACTTGTTTTGCGCCATCCAACCCGTTTGCGGGTCAAAGTAACAAGTTTGGCCGTTAACTTTTTGTAAACCAGTTAAGTAGGCACCGTACTGATCGAACAAGTACCAATGACCACCAATATTGTACTTACCGTTTTTATACATTTGGCCATTATTATCAAAGTAGGTCATCCCGTATTGGTTATTTGGTTCAACTGGTAACCACACAAACTTGTTAGTTACCATCGCACCATCTTGTTCAAAGTAGTAAGTGTTACCGTTAATGTTCTTCATACTACTACGTAGTAATTCACCACTATTGGGATCAAAGTAGCAGTAAACATGGTTACTTACTTCAGTAAGGCCATGGGC